>JBILUY010000135.1:0-7273 GCA_044370735.1 Crocinitomicaceae bacterium
AACCTTATCCCCCTCAACGATTGCATCTGTATGTACTTCGATTGTTGCACTCCCATATTCTAAATCGTAGCTATGTTCAATTTTTTTATAGGGTAATTTCCCTTTTTTACGAATTAAAACAAAAGGTAATCCTAAACGAATTGCTAATGGATATCCAAAAAGAAATCCTCTGCTCTCAATTCCAGCTATTTTAGTTAATCCTTTATCTTTATATAAATCAACTAAATAATCTAACACTTCAGCAGATATAACTGGATCAAGCATTATTGTACTTATGTCTTTAAAAACAATTCCTGGTTTTGGAAAATCAGGCACATCTCGAATCACCTTTTTTAATTTTTCTTCAATCATAACGTCAAATATGGTTTTATTTTATCAAAAATTTCTTGGGTAATAAGTTTAGATTCTAGCAATTCATTCACCGAATGAAAACTTCCCTTTTGCACTCTCATTTTTACGATTGAGTTTGCAATATTCCATCTAATGTAAGGATGATTTTTTAGTTCATCAACACTAGCAATATTAATATTAATTTTTTTTACAAAAGATGAATTCACGGTAATAAAAGCTTCTATTTCTGCTAATTTTTCTGGTGTAAATTTCCACACTTCTAATAATTGATCTTTTGATAAAAATCCACCTAATTTTTCTCGTTGCTTTATAATATTCGTTGCGAAAAAAGGTCCAATCCCTTTAATCGTGAGTAATTCATCTTCAGTTGCTCTATTTATTTCAACTAGGATAATTTTCGGTTTTTCAGTTTCTTTTTTTTCTGAGAGGGTGATTTTTTGATTATTTATATTTCTTTCTGGATAAAAGGTAGAATCCTTAATTAAGGCGTATACTTCATCAGGGATGACAAAAACTTTTGACAACTGTTCGTTTGAATAAAAACCGTATTTGCCAAATTTTAAAACTGCTTTTGCTTGTTTTTCAGATAATCCTAAATACATCCAGTCTTTTACCGTGTAAAGATTTGGATCAAATTTGGCTGGTGGTTTTCTATAATTTCGTTTTTTCTTTTCAAATTTGTTGTAAGGAGTATATTCTAATTTTTCTATGATTTTCTTTTCCTCGATGGTAATTTTAATTGGCTCGTCCGGATTTAAATAGATAATTAATCTCGGAACAAATGAAATCAAACACAAAAGAGCAACGAATAATATCATTGCTCTTCTAGTTCTTTTAGACAAATAAAAATCTTCGTTATTCATTTATCGTTTCTTTCTTATTATGTATTAAATAATAAATTGGTAACCCTAAAAACACAATAAGCAAACCAATACCCGCATTTTTTGTGTCATAAATTAATAAATCGACACAAATAGCGAATGTGATTAAGATATATAATGTCGGAACAATTGGATATCCCCACGCTTTGTATGGTCTTTCTGTATTTGGTTCTTTTTTTCTCAAAATGAAAATCCCTAAAATAGTCAATATATAAAAAAGCAACGCAGCAAATGTACTGTACACAAGTAAATCACTATATTTTCCTGATAAACACAAAACAGATGCCCAAATACATTGTATCCACAATGCATACCCAGGAACATCATTTTTATTTATTTTTTTTGCTTTTTTAAAGAACAAACCATCTTTTGCCATCGTATGAAACAAACGAGAACCGGCTAAAATTAATCCATTATTACATCCAAATGTTGAAATCAAAATCAAACCTGCCATAATGAATGAACCGATCGAACCAAAAATCATTTCAGCTGCTCCAGCTCCAACACGATCGTTAGACATAAACATAATACCTTGGGAAAACACATCTTGTCCTTTCGCATTTCCTTCTAAAGGGATAAGCGCAAAGTAAGCTAAATTCGCTAATAAATAGATTATCGTTACAATTAAAGTTCCTAGGAACAAACTTCGTGGAATATTCTTTTTAGGTTCTCTGATTTCACTTGCAATGAAGGTTACATTATTCCAAGCATCGGAAGAAAAAAGAGAGTTAATAATTGTTGCTCCTAATGCTCCCATTAAGGCAAATCCTGAAAGTTGAATTGTTTTAACATTTCCAGCGGTATCTATCACTGTCTTTTTTGCATCCCAAGCATGAGCAAAATTTTGAGAAATTACATCTGATTTTAAACCTATCCACAATCCTAAAAAAATCAAAGCAAACAGGGCTATCAATTTAGCGAATGTAAATATTAACTGAATGTATTTTCCGTTTTTTACTCCACCTGCATTCAAAAAAGTCAAAACAACAAGAGAGAAAATTGATAACAATTGAGCGTACGAAATGGTAAAAGCATTAAAAAAATCAATGGCAATTGTATTTAACACAGGAAAGAATACCGCAGCATATTTTGAAAAAGCAACAGCTACTGCTGCAATTACTCCTGTTTGTATCACTGAAAAAACGGTCCATCCATACATAAACGACACTGTTTTTCCATAGGCTCGTTGAAGGTATACATATTGCCCACCAGCATTTGGCATCATCCCAGCTAATTCACCGTAGCTCAAAGCTGCAAAAACAGTAATTAATCCTGTCAAAAACCAAAGCACCATTATCCACGCTGCAGAACCGACATCTCTCGCCATCGGAGCTGTTACAATAAAAATTCCTGAACCTATCATAGAACCTGCAACAACAGTAGTAGCATCAACAAGTCCTAGGGATTTTTTTAAATGGTGACTAGACACAATTTGGATGGATTATGAATTTGATTTATTTTTTAATTTACTATGCTTAGCTCCGTATTTAAAATAAATTAAGACTCCGATTGCTAGCCAAATGATTAATCTCAACCAAGTATCAAAAGATAGTGAATACATCATTGCCAAACAACAAACTATACCTAATATAGGTATAAGTGGAACCAAAGGAGTCTTGAAAGCTCTTGGAAGATCAGGTTGTGTCTTACGTAAAACAATTATTCCTGCACATACTAACACAAAGGCTAATAGAGTACCAATACTTGTCATTTCACCTACAACAGTAGCAGGCACAAAAGCGGCAAACAAACTAACAAATATCATGAAAAGTATATTTGATTTTGAAGGTGTTCCGAATTTCGGGTGTACTTCAGAAAAAACTTTTGGTAGTAATCCATCTTTAGACATAGAGAAAAACACACGTGATTGTCCCATTAACATTACCATAATCACAGAAGAATATCCTGCAAGAATAGCTATTATAATAGCTTTATTCAGCCATGGGTAAGCAAGTACGAATTTGCCAGCAGCATTCAAAGACCCCATATGTTCAATTGCTACCGCTACTGGAGCAATACCATCAGCACCTTGATATTCTTTGTAGTTTGCAACTCCAGTCATTACATGAGCAAAAAGAATATATAAAACTGTACAAATAACTAAGGATACTAAAATTCCAATTGGCATATCACGTTTAGGATTTTTTGCTTCTTGTGCTGCAGTTGAGACTGCATCAAAACCTATGTAAGCGAAGAAAATTACTCCAGCAGCACGTACTATTCCCGACCAACCAAAATGACCAAAAGAACCAGTGTTTTCAGGGATGAAAGGTGTGTAGTTTTCTGTGTTAATATAGCCCCATCCAAGAGCAATAAAAATTAAAACAACTATTACTTTCAAAGCTACTATTATTCCGTTTACAATAGCAGACTCTTTAGTTCCTCTGATCAAAAGCAACGACATAGCTACTACAATAAAAACGGCAGGTAAATTCATACATCCACTTACTACCGAACCATCAGCTAATTTCAATGTTTCCCATGGAGAAAGCGTCCATTGAGCGGGTAAATGAACATTATAATATTCCACAAATTTAGCTAGATATCTAGACCAGCTAATAGCAACTGTGGCTGCTCCCACAGCATATTCGAGTACTAAATCCCAACCAATTATCCATGCAATAAACTCACCCATAGTAGCATACGAATAAGTGTAAGCACTTCCTGCAACCGGAATCATAGAGGCAAACTCAGCATAACATAAACCTGCAAAAGCACAAGCAATTGCAGCAATGATAAATGAAATTGAAACTGCTGGCCCTGCATTATTAGCAGCAGCAGACCCAGTAATTGAAAATAAACCAGCGCCAATAATCGCACCTATTCCAAGTAACACCAATGCTCTAGCCCCTAATGTTTTAGCTAAACCATGTTCATTTGATTCTTTTTGTAATTCAAGAATTGATTTTCTTGCCCAAAGATTTTTCATATAGAATTTTAATTATTGGTTAAAATTGAAATTGTTTCTTCCAACGTTTTTGGATTGTAATCCAACTCAGCTCTTGATTTGGTTAAATCAAACCCTGTTCTAGGAGGTCGCTTTGCTGGTTGGCTTAATGTTTCTGAAGAAATAATTTCTACATTATCAGTAGATTTATTTAATTTTCTTGCTATTCTGAATACGATTTCATTTACAGCCATTAACTCTGGACCACATAAATGAAAAATTCCTTTTTTATTTCTATTACAGATTTCCAAACAACCCCAAGCTAAATCATCTGCCCAAGTTGGCATTCTAAATTGGTCATTGATTATTTTCATAGGTGAACCTTTAGACAAAGCATCAATTGACCATAAAACTATGTTTGATCTAGAAAGATTGTTTGCTGTACCATAAACAATAATCGTTCTAGCAATCGACCAATTGGTATTATCACTTGAAATTAAAACATTCTCAGCATCCACTTTTGATTGACCATAGATACTTACAGCAGACGGTGTATCAGTTTCTTTATAATTACCTTTTAAACCATCGAAAATAAAATCAGTAGAAAGCAATTGAAAATGGGCATTGATTTTTTGAGCTTCATCCCATAATTTCTGTGTTGCAACAACATTAACTTCATGACATTCTTCTGGGTTCAATTCACAATAATCTACATTTGTTAATGCTGCAGTGTGTATGATATGAGATGGTTGATACTTTTGGAAAACTGAATGAATATTATCCAAATCAGTTATATTCATAGTATTGTAAAACTGATTGGGGCAATCTTGATTTCTATTTTCACCAGCAGAGGTAGCTAAAAAATCAACACCTCTTTTGATACAAAGTTTAACAATTTTTTGTCCTAATAAACCGTTAGAACCCGTGATTAAAATTTTCATTTATAAAATTTTGACTTTCAAAAATAGATTTTTTTTATCAAAATCACTTCAATTCTAACAATTCATTTAAATGACGGATCTGATCTGGTGTTCCTAAAACAAAAAGTTTAGAATGAGGAACGATTTCTTCTTCTCCAGTAGGATTGATTATATATTCACCTAAAGGAGTTTTATAACCAATAATCGTGACATTGGTTACACTCCTGATTTTCAAAACTTTTAAATCTTTTAATTTCTTAAATTGGTATTCCTTAGGTAATTCATTAAAAGCAATTGATTCGATGTTTACTCCATCATTTCCTTGAGAGCGAATAGAATCCATAAATTCAACTACATCAGGATTTGCAACTAATGAAGCCATATGAGTTCCTCCAATGGTATCGGGCATAATTACATTGTCAGCACCAGCTAATTTTAATTTAGAAGAGGCAGTTGAATGTGTCGCTCTTGATATAATTTTTATCTTAGAATTCATTTCTCTAGCTGATAAAACAACATATAGATTATCTGCATCCTTTGGAAGACAAGTGATTACAGCAATTGCTTTATCAATTTTTGCTTTAGCTAGAACCTCATCGCTTGTTGTGTCACCTGCTAAGAAAACATAACCTGGTAAATGATTAAATTTTTCGATTTCTACTTCATTTGAATCGATAATTAACACCGGTGTTTTTTTACTTATCAAATCCTCTGCAACCTGTTTACCCACTCTACCAAATCCACAGATGACCACATGATTTTCCATTACATTTAATTTTTTGTTTGTTTTATATTGTTTGAGGTTTGCTTTATAATCTCCTCCCATAATATATTTTGTGATTGAGGAAATCGCCAAAGCAAAAGTACCAAAACTTATGATTATAAGAAAAATAGTAAAAAGTTTACCCGCCACTGAAAGCTCATGAATTTCTTCAAAACCCACAGTTGCTGTAGTAATGACTGTCATATAAAAAGCATCCAACAGAGACCACCCTTCAATCACCATAAAACCAATAGTACCAACTGCAATAATGGCTATAATTATTCCTAGGAAAATATAAACTCTTTTAAAAACCCTTAACCTTTCTAACATATTATAATTCCCAAACCGTTGGTCGTTTAATTCTCTTAAAACCAAAATAATGTTTATGCTCTAATAACCATGCCATTGCAAAATAAACTAAAAGAGGTGAACCTAATGCAATAAAAGAGGCGTATATGAAACCTATTCTTACTTTAGAAGAACTAATACCTAATTTTTGAGCAATCCATGCGCATACTCCATAGGATTTTAACTCGAAGAAAAAGGCTATTTTTTGAATTGTTCTCATATTAGCAATAGTTTAGTTCCAATTTGGCAACTAAAACATTTTTTGTTTACACAAAATTCGTTTATTAATTCCAATAATCCTTGTGTTTCGAAAATTGATTTTGGTTTTAAACCTAATTTTTTAAACTTTTCGATTTTTGAATTTTTTTCAGGTGGTAAAGACTCTGCTATTTCAATCAATTTTTCAATGTAGTTAATTTCTTTTTCCATTGAAAATTTCCAGTATTGAAATGGAATAAAATAATTCGTAATAATTAATATTTTCAATTCATTAGACAAAGTATTCAATGAAGTTGATTTCTTTTCAGTAAAATGTGTATGAAATTGCCAGTAAGATGGATAATGAATTTGTTTTTTATTCAACCAATTTATTACCTCATCTTTATTTTCAAAATCATTAAATAACACCTCGTCTGTAATTAGAATCGCAAAAAGTACAATTCGTATGGTTGGATAAGCAGGTGGTCGACAACCGAAAAACTTCCACGATGATGCATTCATTGGTTTTAATTGAAATTTTGCTAATAGAAAATCTGCTTCTTTTTTCATTTCACAGACATCGAAATCATCTGAAAATTGAGGTATTAATCCGGATAAAGCTAAAAGTAGATTAATTCTTTGTTCAATATTTAATCGGAATAGACTGGAAATAGGAACCCTAGAAATCAATTCTATCATCGGAATTTCGTTTGTTTTAGTCGCAATAATTTTACCAAGTAATTCTAATTTCAATCGTAAAGTATCATTGTTTAATTCTTGCAATCGTTTTTTGATTAAAGAAGATTTTCGATCTAATCTTTTAAAAAAAGACGATTCGATTTGTTTCAGTTTAATAATTTCTGGTACAGTATCCCAACTGTTAGAACAGGTTATTACATTTTCATTTTCCAAAGAAACTTTCATT
>JBILUY010000103.1:0-9140 GCA_044370735.1 Crocinitomicaceae bacterium
TTTTTCACAAATCGTAAATTGGTTAAAACAGAAAGAAGATTACCTGAATTTATCTGACAAATACGATGCGGAACTGAAATATCATTTTCTAATTGATATGCTTTTAAGACGGTTTCGCACAAATTATCAAGATCAGATTTTGGTAAAAATAGTTTGTAATCTAAATCAGTTAAATCAAAATCCCTATTTACATCAACCAAATCAAACATAAAATCTGACCAAATGAATTTATTTTGCAAGACATCATATTCAAAACTTCCAATACGTGCTATTTTTTGAGCATTTGATAAAGATGCTTCTTTTTGTATTAATTCTTCTTTGATTTTTACTGTAGAAGTAATATCAACAACCGTTCCAATGATATATTCCTTATCATCATATACAAAGTACTTTTCGGAGAACAAATAATAAAACACTTGATTATCGATAATTCTTGATGATTCGAAAATCAATTTTTCATCCTGTTTTAAAACTTCTAATCGTTCACTCCACAAAGAATAACCATTACTTATCCAAGCTTGATTAAATGACGAGGTTTCGCCATTTTCATTTGTTATTTCAAGTAATTCATCAGCAAGTTGATTGTAAAAGACATATCTACCAGAAGTATTTACAACATAAAAAGCTTCGTTACTTTGATTTACAGTTTCATACAACAAATAAAGCAATTCCTTTTCCTTCTGTTGGTCCGTTAAATCGTATATCGTCCCGATAAAAGAGGTAACCTCATTTTGTTCTCTAATTGGTGCAATTAACGCTTGAATCCAACGGATTTTATTTTGAATAGTTAATCGAAACTCCACCGTTACACTATTCCCTTCATTCGCAATTTTTTTCCAATCAATTAACGATTCAAGAATCAGTTTATCACTTAAATTCTCTAGCCAAAAGGAATTATTCGCTTGAATTCCAAGTAATTCTTTCCCTTTTGGATTAATATAAATGCTATCCCCCGTTTTATCAAAAATTAGAACCCCAACAGGATTAGCATCTTGTAAAGCAACTAAATGATTTTCTGTTTTGTGAAGTTTATAATTTAGATTATTGATACTGATGATATTTTCTTCAAGCTCTTTTTGGCTTTCCAATAACTCTTCAGTCATTACATAGTTTTGGTTATTTAAATCAATGAATTGTTTTTGTTGATTTAAATCTTCACCTAACAAATGTTGTACAAACTCGTTAGAATTTATATAAAGTTTTTGATAACTATTGATAATGAAAAAAATAAAAGTCATTACAATAGATACTGAAAATAAGATTGCAAAAGGAGTATCGATAATTTTACCTCGATACACATCAAAAATAGCTGACTGAATATTTATTGAAACAAATGCAGAACAAACCAACGAAACAATGAAAGTAATGATCCCTTGTTTTTTTCCTAATGTATAAAATGCAAACAAAGCATATACTATAAACCAAGGAAAAATCGATAATTCTATTTCTCCAGAAACAAAGGTAACCAATGAAGATAAGTTACTTATGACCCCAAGTGTCAGAAAAGTAATGCTTGCTTTTTTATATGACTTAGTGATATAAAATACGATGAGTGAAATAATTCCTGCAGAGAAGCCAAATAAGGTAGAAAGTAATTGATACTTATTAAGGAAATAAAAATAAAAGGGAGTAGGTATTAATAAGACTAGTAAATAATATGTAATAAAAAGATAAGTCAATTCTCCTTTACGCTGACTCAAAGAATCAGATTCCGTAAGAAACAAACTACTAAACGTATTTTTAAACATTTTTTTACTCTTACAGATGGATACTAAATATTACGTATTTACCTTATTATCAATCTCAAATATCAATAAAATCTATTAAATTAATAATCTAACATGAGTAAATAGACATAAGATACGTACTTATTCAGTAAATGTACTTATAATCAACATAAGAAAGTAATGAAAATGAAAATATTTAAATTATTTTTTCACGAATTGCCTTAACAACAAGTTCAACTGAGTTTTTCA
The DNA here is from genome assembly GCA_044370735.1 of Crocinitomicaceae bacterium. Classification (GTDB taxonomy): domain Bacteria; phylum Bacteroidota; class Bacteroidia; order Flavobacteriales_D; family Crocinitomicaceae; genus CANHVK01. The sequence continues at coordinate 1,977 of JBILUY010000103.1, forward strand.
CGTTCATTTTATGCATAATATTCGTTCGGTGTGAATTTACAGTTCGATCACTAATGTGTAGTCTTTTGGCGATTTGTTTATTGTTTAGGCCTTCAGAAATCGCTTGAATAATTTGGATTTCACGGTTTGTTAGCTCTCGTACATAAAATTCTTCGGCATTCTCAATTTTTTGAAGAATTTTATTAATGGTTTCTTCTCGAATAATTCTGCTGAAAAAATTTCCTCCATTATACACATTTTCAATCCCTTCATTTAATTCTTCAATATCACTATTTTTCAATATATAACCAACTGCACCAACAGAAAGTGCTTTTTGAATGTATTGATCTTCGTGATGCATTGTTAGCATAATAACCTTAGTATCGGGAAAACGGTCAAGAATTTTAGAAGTACAATCAATACCAGATTGTTCTCCCATATTTATGTCCATCAAAACGATGTTTGGCCTCTCTTTTTCAACCAATTCTAAAGCTTGTTCAATATTAGTGGCGGTACCAACAATATCAAACTTTTCATTTTTAATAAGTAAATTTTTAAATCCTTTGATCACCATAATATGATCATCAACCAAAATAATTTTAATTTTTTCCATATTATTTTAACTTAAAAGGCATTATTAATTTAATTTGAGTACCTGAATTAATCGACGAATTTATATAAAAATCGGCTTGTATCATTTTCGCACGCTCTTTCATATTTACTAATCCATTCCCTTTTACAATCATCCCACCCTCTTTTTCGGTATCTAATTCAAATCCTATACCATTATCCGTGTAGAAAAATTGAATAAGATTAATGTTTTCTAAAGTAATATGTAATGAAATTCTGGTTGCTTTTGCATATTTTAAAGTATTATTAATCGCCTCTTGTAAAATACGATATATTCCTATTTCTTGTTGTTTTGTAAAATGTATCGATTTGATAAAATCTGCATAATTCAACTCAACTTTAGTTTCCTTAGGAATTTTTGAAAATAGGTTTTCCAATGCAGGTAACAATCCTAAGTCTGCAATTGCGCTTGGCATAAGGTTATTCGAAATTCGCTTTACTTCAGAGATTGTTTCATCAATCATTTCATTTGTTTCTTTCTTATTTTCCTTGAAATCAATGTCATCAGGTGAAGTTAAAGTAGCAACTTGTAAACGAATTGCTGTCAACATTTGACCAATACCATCGTGTAATTCTTTAGAAATTCGCTGTCTTTCTATTTCTTGTCCGTGTACTAACGTTTCCAGATTTCGTTGTCTATATAATTGTTCTGTATGTTGTTGTTTCATATTTAACAACGCAATTTGATCTTCTCGTTGTTTCACTTTATCCGTACTATCTGAAATTCGTATTAAAAAATGTTCCACTCCATTGATCGAAAAACTTTTCATCGTGGTCTCACCAACTATTTTAGAACCATTTTCTAACCTGCAAGTTGCTTCAAAATTGACTACACCATATGCCAATAATTGATTTTGAATATCATTCCAAAAAATACTAGCTTGTTCAATTTCAAATAATTTACGATAAGTCACCAAATTACTATCTACTGATAAATGAAACATTTGCATTGCTGTTTCATTACACGATAAAATTTTTTCTGATTTCGGACTTATTACAAAAAGAGCATCAGGAGATTGGTTATAAACGATTTCTAATAAATGTTTTTGTTGCGTTAATTCTTCTTCAACGACCAATTTACGAGTAATATTTTCAATATGAAAAGAAACACCTATTACATCATTAAATTTATCATAAACGGGAATGTATTGTAGGTCAAAATAAAATTTACTCAAATTTGAATTCAGAAACTCCATTTGATCAACCAAATTTTCACCTTTTAGACATTTTTCGAACAACGTTTCAAACCTTTTGACATATGATATTGGAAGCACTTTTTTAAAATCAAGATCCGTTTTAACTTCTTGATTAAAAGTTAAATCAAATTCTCTTTTCGCATATTGATTACACCAATAAATATGATGGTTTGTTTCCAAAAACAACATGGACACATTAATATTTTCATAGATTGCCATCAACTTGTCTTTCGTTTCAAACAAAGACATTTCTTCTTTTTCCTGATCTCTGATAATTGATCTTACAACATACATGGAAGCTAGGGAAGAAATAAAAAAATTGAAATTTTGAAATGAAGAAATCACACCGGATGAAAAGGTAATTTTTGTAATCGTACCCTCAAATCGAAAAAAGAGTAAAATACCAACAAATCCTATTCCAATAAGTATGGCATTATACCAATTATTCTTGTCCCAAATAGAAACACGGTACATTATCAAGTATAACGTTAAAAAATAAACGACTAAACCTATTCCTTGAGGTAACATACCTGCCCACAAACCGATAGATAATTGAGTTGCGGTAAAATAAAAGCTCTTTGCAAGAATGTCTCGTTTGTCGTAGTTAATCACATTAACAATCACAAACATAAATGCACTCAAAATACTCAATCCACATACCCACAAACTATAGTGCATAAAATAGAGTGTAAATGCCTGAATAATGGCATTCAATACACCTAGTAAAGACAAATAATGTAGTACGATTTGTCGAAATGAAAACATTTGACCACTTAAACTTTTGAAATACAAACCAAAAGTAAGAAATAAAGCGTAATCAGCCACCCTGATAATTTTGCTATCTTTGTATTTCACGAAATCATTCATTTATGACCAAGGAAAAATTTACCGTAACAGCCGCTTTACCCTATGCAAACGGACCCCTTCATTTAGGACACGTTGCAGGAGTTTATCTACCCGCAGATATTTTTGTTCGCTTTCTTCGTATGAACAATCACGACGTAGCATTTATTTGTGGAAGTGATGAACACGGGGCAGCAATTACATTAAGAGCTAAAAAAGAGTGGATTACACCTCAAGAAATTGTAGATAAATACAACAAAATTATCGGTAAATCCTTTGAAGATTTCGGAATTTCTTTTGATATCTTTCACCGTACTTCGGCTGAAATTCACCACAAAACAGCGCAAGACTTTTTTCTTCAATTGGAAAAAAATGGAAAGTTTATCGAAGAGACAACAGAACAATATTTTGACGAAGAATTTCAACAATTCTTGGCAGACAGATATATCGTTGGAGAATGTCCAAATTGCCACAATGAAAATGCCTATGGTGACCAATGTGAAAAATGTGGATCTTCTCTAAATCCAACAGACCTCATCAATCCTATTTCTACCTTAAGTGGTAAAAAACCCATTTTAAAATCTACGTCTCACTGGTTCTTACCAATGGACAGACACGAAGATTGGTTGAAAGAATGGATTTTGGAAGGAAAATTAGATGGAGTACAGCAACACGACCCAAAAACGTGGAGAAACCAAGTGACAGGACAATGTATGTCTTGGATTAACAATGGATTAAAACCACGTGCAATGACCCGTGATTTGGATTGGGGGGTAAAAGTTCCACTGCCAAATGCCGATGGTAAAGTATTGTATGTATGGTTAGATGCACCAATTGGATACATTTCTGCGACAAAACAATGGGCATTAGACAACAACAAAAATTGGGAAGATTACTGGAAGGGTGATCGTAAATTGGTTCACTTTATCGGTAAAGATAATATCGTGTTTCACGCGATTATTTTCCCAATCTTATTGAAAGACCACGGAGATTTAATTTTACCGGATAATGTACCTGCATACGAGTTTTTAAACCTAGAAGGTGATAAATTTTCAACCTCTCGTAATTGGGCGGTTTGGTTACACGAATATTTAGAAAAATATCCTACGAAAGTAGATGAATTAAAATATACCCTCACTGCAATTGCACCAGAAAGCAAGGACAGTGAATTTACTTGGAAAGAATACCAAGCAAGGGTAAACAATGAATTAGCAGACGTACTTGGTAATTTCGTGAACAGAGCATTAGTGTTAACTCAAAAATATTACGAAGGAAAAGTTCCTGCACTTGGAAATGTTACACCTGAAGATCAACAAGTGTTGGATGCTTTACATGAATTCCCAGCGAAAATCGCTTCGTTGATATATGCTTACAAAATCCGTGAAGCACAATCCGAAGTGATGAATTTAGCTCGTTTGGGGAATAAATATTTAGCAGACAACGAACCTTGGAAATTGGTAAAAACGGATGAGGCTCGTGTAGAAACAATTATGCACATTGCCTTACAAATCACTGCTAAATTAAGTTTATTGTTAGAACCTTTCTTACCAACTACCGCAGGTAAATTAAGAGGTTTCTTAAACTTGGATTTAACCAATTGGGAAGCTATTTCTAATCAAACGATTTTAGAAGCAGGACATATTACTAATACACCTGAAATTTTATTTCAAAAAATTGAAGACACGTTTGTAGAACAAGAAGTTGAAGCTTTGCATGCAACAAAAGAAGTTCCTGCAACAAATTTCCCACCTCAAAAACCAAATGTTTCCTTTGATGATTTCACCAAAATGGATATTCGTTTAGGCAAAATTATTGAAGCAGAAAAAGTACCAAAAGCAGACAAATTACTAAAATTAACAGTAGATACCGGAATTGATACGCGTACGATTGTTTCTGGAATTGCTTCTTACTATAATCCAGAGGAAGTAGTTGGGAAAACGGTTTCTGTGTTATTAAACCTTGAACCACGTAAAATTCGTGGAGTTGAATCTCAAGGGATGATATTAATGGCAGAAAACGAAAACGGAGAATTAAGTTTTGTTTCTCCTGAAAAAGAATTTGGTGCTGGTGGAGAAATCCGTTAGGATGCGCATTGCAATAAATACACGCTTTTTATTACCCCATAAAATGGAAGGTTTTGGGTGGTATACGTATGAGATGGTCAAACGTCTTGTATTAAACCACCCCGAACATACCTTTCTGTTTTTCTTCGATCGCAACTACGACGAACGTTTTCTCTTTGCAGAAAATATTGAACCCATTGTATTAAATCCACCTGCAAGACATCCCTTGTTGTTTATTTGGTGGTTTGAAATAGCAGTGAAACGTGCATTAAAAAAACACAAAGCCGACTTGTTTTTCTCTCCTGATGGCTATTTAAGTTTAGGGAGTTCAGTGAAACAAATCCCAGTGATGCACGATTTAAATTTCGAGCATTATCCTCAAGATATTCCTTGGAGTGCCAGAATGTATTATAAATACTTCTTCCCGAAGTTTGCTAAAAAAGCACACAAAATTGTAACCGTTTCAGACTATTCGAAACAAGACATTTGTGCTACTTACAAGATTTCACAAGAGAAAGTCCACGCAATATGGAATGGTGCATCGGAAAAATTCGCACCCATTTCAGCAGAAGAAAAATTCACCATTCAACAAGAGTTAACAGGAGGAAAACCGTATTTTTTATTTGTTGGATCTTTACATCCACGTAAAAATGTAAAACGCTTATTAGAAGCCTATCAAGCATATAGAAAACAATACGCTGATTTTGATTTAGTTGTTGTTGGCGAACCAATGTGGAAACAAAACGCTTCCTATTTAGAATACGCTGATAATACTATACATTTTACCGGTCATTTAACATTAGAACGACTAACCAAGGTAATGGGAGCCGCTTCTATCTTTGTATTTGTTCCCTATTTCGAAGGGTTTGGAATTCCATTAGTTGAAGCAATGCGTTGTGGAACCCCAATCATTGCTGGAAACAAAACCTCTTTACCAGAAATTTTAGAAGACGCTGGTATCCTCGTTGATCCGTTTTCAGTAGAAGAGATTACCCAAGCGATGATTACCCTTTCAACCGACGTTTCGCTTCAACAATCTTTATCTGCAAAAGGACTTAAACGCAGTAAGCAATTCTCTTGGGATAAAAGTGCTGAAAAGTTGTGGGAGGTATTAATTCAAGATTAAACTTTTATTTCCCTCCTAGAGGAGGGATTAAGGGAGGTGATACTTTAATTCTATTCCAACTATAATTTTAATTTTTCGAAGAAAAAGAGGAAATTCAAACTGTGATATGATCTAATTTCTCCCTTTGGAGGGAGACACAGAGGGAGGAAGAAACGTATTTTGTTTTCCATCCACCATTAAATTCGATAATCAACTAATAATTATACACTTAAATATATTGAATATATTTTTTCGCACGACTTTTTGTTAAATATTACATTTTTTGGCGGGAGTTTATTCAAAAATAAATCACTCATTCAAAACAACTGACATTTCAAAAATGACATAACTGTTTTTTTCCTTGTGGAAATAATAAAATTTATCATCAAACCTTGCAAATTTATTAAAATACACTTCTATTTTTTTAGAATCTTTTGGATTAATAAGTGTATACTTTAGTTCACCTGAATTAACTTTTCCTGTTTTAGAATCAAATGTTGAAAAATTTACTTTTTGGGTAGCATCGGTATATAAGCAAACATAATAATTAGAAAAATTATACGCTTTTAGATTAGAAGGTTGAGTAATATTTACATTTTCTCCCCAAAGGATTTTACCATCATTAGATATCTTAAAAGACGTAATATTATCAGTTTTTATACGAATAAATGTCGTATATGAATTAGATCCAACAGTTTTTAAAGGAGCGGAAGACTGTGTATTATAACCAACTACTTTTTCAGTTTGGCTAACAAGTTTATATTTTCTCATAAATAACACTAAATCTTCATTATCGACTAATGAATACTCAACTCTATAATCTGATGAAATTGAGTTTAACTCTGATTTATCTTTTTCTCTATTTTGAAAAATCTTATTGTCTTTCCTATCCTTTTTATCATCTTTAAACATAAAATCTAACCTATCCTGAGTGAAGTATTCATATTTTGAATAAATAACTTTTGATGTGGTTAAATCTATTTGAGCTGAAAATATTCCATGAAAATCTTCCCCTTTTTTATCTTGTTTTAAATCAGTAAATAAACTAAAAACCCAAAGTTTGTTGGCACTAGTTAAAACATTATTTAACTGATTTAATTTTTTGGTAGGATCTTTAAAGTTTATCAAACTCATTTTTCCTGAATTTGAATTAATAGAAGAAATTGAATTTTGAGTAATACAATGAAGATTTTCAATGCTATCAATTTTATAAAAAGCATGTAAGTAGGAAAAATTGCCCGCTTTATCATTATCTTGAATTGGATAATATTGATGTTGTGTAATATCTTTCGGAGGTATATAAAATTCTCCTGTTATTGAAACTTGATTAGAGTTTAAGATTGTTAAA
>JBILUY010000104.1:0-9129 GCA_044370735.1 Crocinitomicaceae bacterium
ATCCGAATTGGACTTGATTTTGAAACCATTCCTGACGTATACCCGGATACATAAGCTGAAAACGCGGGGTCGACCTTAATAATTTTAGATTTTGATGGGCCACAAGCAAAGATCAAAAGAGTGAAAAGTATCAGTGTAAAAATCGTTTTCACTTTAAGTAAATTCATTAAATTCATTCGGATATTTATTTACACAAAAATGTAAAAAAAAACAATCGCAAAATGTATCCGTTGATAAATAAATATTTTGTTTATAAGTGTTTGTTGTAAAGATTTTTAATTGATTTTTATATATCTATTTTTTATGAAATGAAAATAAAAGTTAATTTTATTACCGTGGTAAATATTTTTTTTTACCTTTAATAAAAATTCGAAAGAATGAAGAGAAGTAATTTTATAAAATTGGCAGCATTGGCTCCGTTAACTTTATCGGCTATGAACCTACATGAATTTGAAAAAATAACGAGTAATCTTACAAATCAAGGAAAGAAAACACCTGTATTATTTACTTCTCACGGTAATCCGATGGAGATTGTTGTACCACGCGAACAAAGTCCTTTTTGGACTTCATTAAATAAATTAGGGAAAGAATTAACAGAAAAATATGATGTAAAAGCAGCTTTAGTTGTTTCTGCGCATTGGTGTACAAGAGGCACGTATGTGAATATTTCCCAAGAGCAAAAACAGATTTACGATTATTATGGATTTCCCGAACATTATTATGATCCTAAATACAATGCGCACGGAGCACCCGATATTGCGAAGGAGATCAAGCAATATATTCCTAATGCAGAAGAAACAACTGATTGGGGATTAGATCACGGGGCTTGGCCTATGTTGATGCATTTATTTCCAGAAGCGAATATTCCAGTTTTTCAAATGAGTATTAGTTATTATGAAAAACCTGAATACCATTATCAATTAGGGAAACAACTTAAAGCATTGCGTGAAAAAGGAGTGTTAATCATTGGGAGTGGAGCATTAATTCATAATTTGCCTTTGGCTAGTCAGAAAATGATGCAAAATGATATGACAGCTTATGGTTGGGAAGCAGAATATGATATGTGGATTAAACAACAACTTGATCAACGAAATTTCAAAGCGATTCTGGAATATGAAACCAGTCATAAACTCGGAAAATTAGCTTCTCCTACACCAGATCATTTTGTTCCAGTTCTATATAGTTTAGGTTTAATGGATCCAGAAGAAAATATCCACTATTTTTATGATGGAGCAACGAAACTTCCTGCCTTCAGTGAACGAAGTTTTGTGATAAGGTAAAATTCTGATTAAAAAATAAAACCCCATAAAATATGAGGTTTTTCATCATCTAATCTGCAATATTTCAATCTGTAATCTTCTAATTTGAAATCTGTAATCTTCCAATCTCAAAGATAATTCTTCAACATTTTACTTCTAGAGGTATGTTTCATTCTGCGAATAGCTTTTTCTTTTATTTGGCGAACACGTTCTCTTGTTAAATCAAATTTATCTCCGATTTCTTCGAGTGTAAGTGGGTGTTTGCCATTTAATCCAAAATATAGTCTAATTACTTCTCCTTCACGAGAGGTTAGGGTAGAAATAGAGCGTTCAATATCCTTTCGAAGCGATTCTTTTACTAAATCAATGTCTGGAGTTTCGCTAAAGTCATTTGCCAAAACATCGTACATATTTGAAGAACTTTCATCCCCTTCGGTAAGTGGAGCATCCATAGAAACATGACGACCATTCGATTGTAATGATTGTTTTACATCATTTACAGAAACTCCTAACATTTCAGCTAATTCTTCTGCAGAAGGAGGTCTTTCGTATTTTTGTTCTAACTCTGAAAATGCGCGGTTAATTTTATTAATTGTTCCAATTTTATTTAATGGAAGTCTAACTATGCGCGCTTGTTCTGCTAAAGCTTGAAGTATTGCTTGTCTAATCCACCAAACTGCATATGAAATAAATTTAAAACCACGTGTTTCATCAAAACGTTCGGCTGCTTTTATCAATCCAACATTTCCTTCGTTGATTAAATCAGGCAAAGTCATCCCTTGATTTTGATATTGTTTGGCTACTGAAACGACAAAACGTAAATTCGCTCGAGTGAGTTTTTCTAAAGCTCTTCGGTCGCCATTTTTAATGCGTATTGCTAATTCTACTTCTTCCTCAGCCGTAATCATCGCTTCGCGACTTATTTCTTGCAGATACTTATCCAAAGAAGCAACTTCTCTATTGGTTACTTGCTTTACTATTTTCAACTGTCTCATGGCTTTTGGATTTTTAGTGAATACTAAATAGGAACTTCATCCTCTTTTAAATATAACAAAATAAATTTGATTTTGTAACACCTAAACCAAAAAAATAATACGCAAATTAACTACTGTTAACATCGAGATAAGGATATGTCACGTTAACTTTATCTCATTGTCAAGTATATTCTTTATTTTTGTTAGATAATCGTTTGATATCTATGAAAATTTTAATGGTTTGTTTGGGGAATATTTGTCGCTCTCCAATTGCTGATGGATTGCTTCGTAAAAAAGTGAAAGAGCAAGGGTTAAATTGGGAGGTTGATTCTGCTGGAACAATAGCATTACATCAAGGTGAAGCACCTGATCAACGTATGGTTGAAACGGCAAGAAAAAGAGGGACTGATATTAGCATGTTGCGTGCAAGACAATTTACTGCAAACGATTTTGAAGCTTTCGATTATATCATCGCGATGGATTTTTCAAATAAAAAGAATATTTTATCTTTAGCTAGAACAGAAGCGGATCACCTAAAAGTACATATGCTGTTAGGAGATTTAACAAACCAAGAAGAATCAAGTGTTCCTGATCCATATTATGGCTCTCAAAAAGACTTTGATCACGTTTATGATTTGGTTGATCAAGCAACAGATATTCTAATTACTAAGCTTTTAGTCAATAGGCATTAGTCATTAGCTTTGTATTAACCATTAAAAATTAATCATTCAACATTATAAAAAAAATGAGTCACTCAAAATTATATTTATTACCATCAACTTTAGGAAGCGAAAGCACAAAAGGAGTTATACCTGCTGATGTAGCAGCTATGGTGTCTGAATTTAGATACTTTGCTGTAGAAGATATTAAAGCGGCACGTCGTTATTTACGTAAACTAGACCGTGAATTCCCGATTGACGATAGTACCTTCTTTATATTGAAAAACAATACTCCAATTGAAGAATTATATGCTATGTTACGACCAGTAAAAGAAGGTCATAATGTTGCTGTAATTTCCGATGCAGGATGTCCGGGAATCGCTGATCCTGGAGCGAACTTGGTAGCTTTAGCACACCAAGAAGGGGTGTGGGTTGCGCCTTTAGTAGGACCATCATCAATTTTATTAGCGTTAATGGGGAGTGGTTTTAACGGACAAGAATTCTCGTTTCATGGATATTTGCCAAAAGATAGAAAAGATCGAATACGAAAAATGAGAGATTTCGAAGCTTCGGCTAGAAGAACAGGAACGACACATATTTTTATGGATACACCTTTTAGAAATATGCATGTATTAGAAGATATGTTGAATGAATTATCTGATGATACGCAAATTTGTATCGCATCAAATCTTACAACTTACGATGAAAATATTAGAACAATGACTGCTAAGGCTTGGAGAGAACATGCATACGATCTTTCGAAAATCCCTACAATGTTCCTAATTGGGAAAAATAGATAATTACTTGTTATGACTAAAATTTTCAAGCACCTCACTTTTTATGTATTTATTGCGATTCTTGCTGGTATCCTATTAGGACATTTAAATCCTGAATTAGGACAGAAAATGGAATTGATTGGAAAAGGATTTATTTCAATCATTAAAGTTTTTGTCGGTCCAATTATTTTCCTAACTATTGTTTTAGGAATTAGTTCGATGGGGGATTTAAAAAAGGTAGGGAGAATTGGATTAAAATCATTGGTGTATTTTGAGATAGTTACCACATTTGCTTTAGGACTAGGTGTGTTTTTAGCTGTTTATCTAGAGCCGGGAAATATTGATAAAAACACGTTAACAATTTCAGACGCTTCTAAATATACTTCAAATGCACATCAAGCTTTTAGTTGGTTGAAGTTTTTACAAGATAATTTTACAATTCAAGTATTGATTGTTTCGATACTGACAGGAATTATCGTTTCTCGAATCAAACAACGAGAATATGTTGTTGAACGATTAGATAAAGTCTCCAAATTTGTTTTTAAACTTCTAAAATATGTAATGTATTTAGCACCTCTTGGTGCATTTGGAGGAATGGCGTTTGCTGTTGGTAAGTTTGGATTACATACTTTGATTCCTTTAGGGAAATTAGTCGGAAGCGTATATATGACTATGATTTTATTTGTTCTGCTTGGGTTAGGGATGATAATGCGTTTTTATAAGCTGAACATATTTAAGTTTCTACGTTATATCCGAGAAGAGTTATTGATTGTTTTAGGTACGTCTTCGTCAGAAAGTGCTTTGCCAAATTTAATGTTGAAATTGGAAAGATTAGGATGTAAAAAGTCAGTAGTTGGTTTAGTTGTTCCTACTGGTTACTCATTCAATTTAGACGGGACATCAATTTATCTTTCGATGTCAGTTATATTTATAGCACAGTTATATGGTGTTCAATTATCTATTTCTGAAATGCTTTTAATTATCGGAATTCTGATGCTAACATCAAAAGGTGCAGCAGGAGTTACTGGAAGTGGTTTTGTTGTTTTGGCTTCGACCTTGTCTTCACTTCATAAAATTCCATTAGAAGGTCTCGCTTTTCTTTTAGGTGTGGATAAATTTTTAAGCGAAGCTCGAGCAATTACCAACATAATAGGAAATGGTGTAGCGACTTTGGTAATAGCTAAGAGTGAGAAAGAATTCGACGAAGAAATGTACTATAAAGAGATTGAGAATTATTAGTTCATTCAAACTATAAATAAACAACCTTCATTCACCTAGATTTTTATTATATTTGATACTTTGTACTTTTTGAGAGAAGGAAAATTATGTGGAATTCATTAGCAAGCTTAATACTTAGAAACAGACTTTTTATCCTGTCTATCATTGCGATAATTACTGTTTTTTTAGGTTATTTTGCTTTTACAAGTCTAAAAGTTGATAATAAATACGGGAACACTTTACCTAAAGATAGTAAGCCTCAAGCTGATTATTTAAAATTTAAAGCACAATTTGGAGAAGATGGTTCTACATTAGTTGTTGCAATTCAATCTGATTCATTGTTTACGCGCAAAAATTTTATCAAATGGCATGATTTAGGCTATCAAATTCTACAGTTTGAAGGAGTTGAAAGTGTAATTTCTGAAGCTACTCTTTATAAATTGTATAATAATAAAGCACGTAATAGGTTTGAAATTAGCAAGATATTTTCTGATCTAACGTTTCATGAAAAAACAATTGATTCGATTAAAAATGAGATAAAAACAAATCCAATATATAACAAACTTTTATACAACGATCAGTCAAATGTCCATTTGATGTTGATTGGAATGGATGAAAATGCTTTGATGGATAAAAAGAAATCTAAAGTCGTTTTTGAAATTGAAAAGTTAGCTGAATCATATTCAAAGTATTTTGGTAAACCTCATTTTGCCGGTTTACCCCATATGCGTGTAGTTATAGGTAAACGCATTGTTAATGAGTTGTATATATTTTTAGCCTTGTCTATTTTTGCATCCTCTGTACTGCTATATATCTTTTTTCGATCCTTTAGGGTAGTAATGCAATGTAATATTGTTGTTTTCATTTCAGTAATTTGGGCACTAGGAAGTATTGCTTTATTTAATTTTCAATTGTCAATTATGATGGCGTTGATACCGCCACTTTTGATCGTCATCGGTGTTCCAAACTGTGTCTTTCTTGTTACTCGTTATCATCAAGAATATGTCGTACACAAGAATAAAATTCGCGCCATATTTACAATGATTCGTAGAATTGGATCTGTAACATTTTTAACCAATTTAACCACAGCGATTGGTTTTTGCACATTTACAAGTTCCGATAAATTGGCTCAATTCGGGGTGATTTCGAGTTTGAATATAATGGTAGTGTTTGCATTGTCAATTTGTATTTTACCAATTATAGCGTCTTATTCAAAACCACCAAAACCTCGACATTTAAAACATTTGTATCGTGTTTATTCACAAGGGTTTATTGAGTATGTAGTAGTGGCTGTTACCAAATACAGAAAATGGATTTATATCGGTTCTGTATTAATGGTTGTTGTGAGTATTTACGGAATGACTAAAATTACAGCTACTGGAAATGTAACTAGTGATTTACCTAAGGATGATCCTATTTTACTTGATTTAAAATTTGTTGAAAAGAACTTTGGAGGTTCAATCCCTTTTGAATTAACAATCAATTATAAAGAAAAAGGTAGATTGTTCTCTAATGAAACGCTTGAAAAGGTTGAAGAAATTCAAGCGTTATTTAAAAAAGACACTTTATTTTCGAAAAGTTTATCCATTGTTGATTTCATCAAATCAATAAATATGGCTTATTATAATAATGATTCTTCTCAATATAAATTAATTTCTAATCGTGATAAACTAAGATTAAAAAGATACTATGACGAATCGGATTTAAGTAGTGTTAATGGCGGTAATTTATCATTGAAAGAGTTAGTAGATACAGCAAATACGACTCTACGAATTCGTTTACAAATGAAAGATTTAGGATCATATAAAGTTTCTCAAAAAGTAGATGCTTTGAGATTAAAAGTTGATGAAATTTTAAATCCAGAAAAACAACGTGTAGAAAAATTATATGCTCAAGTCTTAAAAGGTAAAAAGGACAAAATAGATACTTTGCTTTCAGATTATTCATGGATTTATAATAATGTAACTTCTATTTTATCAGAAGGGGATCAAGAAATGCAAATGAATTTTGACTTAGATCCTTCAAAAATAGATCCTTATAAGTCTAAACCATATTTCAAACAAATTTTAAGAAAAGCGATAGATAAAGAGTTTTATGAAACAACCTTTACAGGTACTTCAGTTGTGGTTTCTGAGGGGACTAAATATTTATTTATCAATTTAGTACAAAGTTTGATTTTTGCCATTCTTTCTATTGCATTGTTAATGGCATTTTTATTCCGTTCGTTAAGAATTATAATGATTTCAATGATTCCCAACATAATTCCATTATTGTTTACAGCAGGGATTATGGGCTATTTTCAAATTCCTTTAAAACCATCAACTTTATTAGTTTTCGGAATAGCCTTAGGAATTACAGTAGATAATGCTATTTTGTTTTTAGCTAAGTATAGACAAGAGCTCAAACTACACATGTGGGATATTAAATATTCAATTTTATTATCCTTAAGAGAGACCGGTTTAGGGATTTTTTATACCTCGGTTATCTTATTTTTTGGTTTTATCATGTTTGTTTTTTCACAGTTTGGAGGAACAAAAGGATTGGGCTTATTAGTTTCTATTACAATTTTGGTAGGTATGGTTACTAACTTGGTTGTTTTGCCAGCATTGCTGTTATCTCTAGAGAGAAAAGTAACAACAAAATCTTTTAAAGAACCATTTTTTGATATTTATGATGAAGAAATGGATTTCGATATGGATAAGTTAAAACTCGAAAGCGAAAAAAGCGATTCGGATAATGCTAAGGATTGATTTTGAAAAATTTGCTTATTTAAAAAGAAAACTGCTAAGACCCTTAAATTCTTTTGCTTTTAATTCTGTTTTAACAAAAAGTAAATTTCATACTACGGTAGGTTCAAACAATTTTATAAATTTCCTTTGCTTAGTTTTCAATCTTAAATATACGCATTTGCGCGAATTGTTATATAATTCAGATATTTGTATTAAAATTGGAAATAATGAATATTAAACAATTTGCTTTTTTTCTTTTTGTACTGTTTTTTTATACAGTTTTGCAAGCGCAAATTGAAGTTCCATTTTATGTTAAGACGGCTAATTATCATACAAAAAAGTATGAATCGGGAATAAATGTTAAGGCGATTGAAAGTGGTAATATTATTCAAAATGTAGTATCAGATAGTAAAGGAGATGCTATTCTTCATTTGCCAATAGGTAAGAAATACCGAGTTGAAATTTCCAAACCTGGAAAAATAACCCGCTATCTAAACGTAGATTATACCCAATTAAAAGATACAATAAAGGAGGAGGATGCTGATCCTAGAGGTGAGGTTGAAATGTCTTTGTTTGATGATATGGCAGGTATAGATTATAGTTTTGTTATCAATAATCCTGCGACCAATTTTACCTATGATGTAAATTTAGGAATGTATTTCGATGAAGATTTAGCAGCTAAAACAATCAAAGAGGTTGAACGCTTATTAAATGTGATCCAAAAAGCTAAAGTAGAAGAGCAGCGTAAGATTGAAGAAAAGAAACAACAAGAAAAGGAACAGCAAGCTGCTGCTGAAGCCAAGAAGAGGGCGGATGAATTAGTAGCAAAAGCAGAGGCTGATGCTGCAAAAAAAGCGGAAGTAGATTCTATAGCTTCCATAAAAAAAGCTGAACAAGAAGCAAAACAAAAAGCAATTCAAGAAGAAAAAGAAAGAATAGCTGAACAGGAACGTTTAAAGTCTGAAGCTGAAGCAAAAAGAAAATCAGAAGAGTTAGTTGCTAAAGCAGAAGCTGCAGCTAAGCTAAAGGCAGAGGAATTAAAAAAGAAAGCAGAGGCAGATAGTCTAGCCGAAGTAGCTCGTAAGAAAGCGGATGCAGATAGTTTGGCCGAAGTTGCTCGTAAAAAGGCAGAGGCTGATAGTTTGGCTGAAGTTGCTCGTAAAAAAGCGGAAGCAGATAGTATAGCTGAAGTTGCTCGTAAGAAAGCGGAAGCAGATAGTCTAGCAGAAGTTGCACGTAAGAAAGCGGAAGCAGATAGTTTGGCCGAAGTGGCTCGTAAGAAAGCGGATGCAGATAGTTTGGCCGAAGTTGCTCGTAAAAAGGCAGAGGCTGATAGTCTAGCAGAAGTTGCACGTAAGAAAGCGGAAGCAGATAGTTTGGCCGAAGTTGCTCGTAAAAAGGCAGAGGCTGATAGTTTAGCAGAAGTCGCTCGTAAAAAAGCGGAAGCAGACAGTCTAGCCGAAGTAGCTCGTAAAAAAGCGGAAGCAGACAGTCTAGCCGAAGTAGCTCGTAAG
>JBILUY010000105.1:0-9102 GCA_044370735.1 Crocinitomicaceae bacterium
TTCAATTGGATTTCGACTTTATAAAATATGAAATTGCAAATCTATGTGAATGTAAATGTGAAATAATCACATTAATTTTCAAGCAAGGAGTTAGTTATTATTTAGTTACCCTAAATTCAAACCTTGAATTAATAGAAATTTATAAAATTGCAAATCAATATCCAGCTCTTCATGATTTTAAAAATAAAACATATACATTTTCTAATATAATTTTAAAAAAACCTTCATGTAATGAGTTTGTTATAACCGAAACATACACTAAAAGAAAGGAAAAATCTGATAAATTGATTGAGAAAAACTATAGTGAAAAAACAGTTCTAATTAATGAAATGGGTAAAATTATTGTAAATCAATAAGATTAATTCTATCACCCTCCTTAATCCTCCCTCAAGGGAGGAGACTTAATTTCGGCAAAAATATTTGTTTAAACTAAATAGTAATTTGTACTACGTCCGCTAGTTTCACTTTTACTTAATACTCCTTTATGAATCAAATCATTAATATCTCTAAGCGCAGTATCTTGAGAACATTTCCCTATTTTAGCCCATTTCGTAGTATTTAGAACACCCTCAAAATCATCCATTAACATAGTTAGTATTTTCAACTGTCTATCATTAAAAGATATATTACTGAATTTCAACCAAAATGAATGTTTGTAAATAATTTTTTCTAATAATACATCTGTATTTTCAATCGATCGTAATAAACATTCTAAAAACCAAATTATCCATTCCGTTATATCCAAATCACCCTTTTGTGTTTTTTCCAAAATCGAATAATATGAATTTCGCTCTTTACGAATTTGGGTTGACATACTATAAAATCGAAAGGATTGTTCATCAGAACGTGCTAATAACATATCTGTTAACGCTCTTGATATGCGGCCGTTACCATCTTCAAACGGATGTATTGTTACAAACCATAAATGTGCAATTGCTGATTTGATTACTAAATCAATATTTTGATCAAAGTTAAACCAATCGAAAAAAATACGCATTTCATTTTCTATCATTTGCGCATTAGGTGCTTGAAAATGAATTTTTTCTCTACCTAAAGCACCGGAAACAACCTGCATAGGACCTGTTGAATCATCCCGCCAAACACCAGTTATAATTTTATACATACCACTTTGCCCCGTTGGAAAAAGTGAATTATGCCACGAAAATAACCTTTCCTTAGTCAATTCTTGATTAAAATTATTGGTCGCATCAAGCATTAAATCAACAATACCATCAACATTTCTCTCAGAATAAACTAATCCTGCTACATCAAGTCCTAATCTTCTTGCAATGGATGACCTTACTTGATTCTTATCAAGGATTTCACCTTCAATTTCAGTTGATTTTAAAATCTCAAGGGTTAAAATTTCAAGGTTAGCTTCATTTCGAAGCGAAAATCCTAATGCGCTCATTTTACCAATCAATTTTCCTTGCTTATTTCTTACAAATGAAAGGATTGATAAAATTTTTTCGGTGTCGAATGTAAAATTAGGCCAGTCTTTTTGTTGATAGATATACATATTCTCCGCAAAATATGCGTTAAATATACACTTTAATCTCCGCATTCAAAAATAATATCCGCAAAACATGCAGTGAATAGACATGTTAATCTCCGCATAATTTGTAAACAAATGCACACATACGTAGACTGAGACTATCGAATAGTAGACTGAGGTTCTCGAATAGTAGGCTGAGGCTCTCGAAGCCTACTCTACCTCAAACCTCACCTTCTCTCCCTCTTCTCCATTCACAATCAAGGAAATGTAATGCTCTCCAGGATAGTAATTACGAGTTGTAATCGGTTTGAAGGAATGTTTGCGTTCTAAAGTAAGTGATGTTTTACCTGCTAAATTGGTCGATGTAATTTGAAAGACTTTTTCTCCGAAAGGTTTGTTTAATCGTTTGAAATAAACTTTGTATTCTACACGTATCGATGCTAATTTTGACCCAGTATTTTTAATCACAAGCGAAAAAGGTAGTTCTCCTCCCATTTTTACCTGTGGTTTAGTAAGTTCAAACGAAATCACAGAAATCGATGCATCTGGTTTTATTCCAATAATAGACAACGCTTTGGAATTACCTTGCTTTAATAATGTTCTAATTCCGTGCTTAATAGCCTGGTTCACTTCTTTGGATACTCCATATTTTTTTGCACTCCAATCTAGCACCAAATCTGGATGTGTTTTGGAAATATCGTTCAAAATATTAGCAACGCTACGACGTACATATTCTGATGGATCTGCAATTAAATTATCTAAAATTGGAAATATCGGTGCTGGTTCTTTTACATAAGTTCGTAATACTTCACCCCAAGGTAATTTTGGACGTATGCCTTCACTTGCCAATCTTCGAACATGGTGATTGGAATGGTTAGACCATGCAAACATCTGTTTTTCAAATTGCGATGGATAACGAATGATAAAAGGACGAATGGCAAATTCACAACTTGTAAACGTTGTTACTTCTTCCATCGTTTTGATTGCCAATTCAGGGTAATCAATCATGTATAAAACAATGAAATCTGCTAAAAACAAGTATTCCAGACTGTATTCTGTGCTATGAATTGACTTTAAGTAATTTGTTACCTCAATCAATATTTTCGCTTGATTTTCAACTTCATTTACAAGGAAAGACCTCCAAACAATGGTTGTATGTCGCATACGTTCTTTTAACGACTTTTCTTCCCAAGTAGAATCCATCAATTGATCGAAAAACTGCTTTTTAGGAATACCATTTCCTGTTTTATCCAAAGCATCTAAAAACCCTTCATAAAAGGATACTGAATATTTATCTTTTAGTAATGTTGACATAATTAAAACCAAACTGTTAAACCACCTACAATCCATGTTAATCGATTCGTAGGATTTCCATTCATTGTTAAAAAAGCATTTTTATCACTCGAAAATTGCCTTGCTTCAATACGAATTAATGCGTGATCATTTGCCTTAAAATTATAGCATAGACTAGCACTTCCAATAGTAAAACCACTCGAAAGTTTTGGGTTAACTATCATATTTTGAGATGGATCATTCCAATATTCCAATCTTCCAGAAAGTGCATGTTTTTGATTTAGATTATATTTTCCGATTACATTTGCTTGCCACCATGTTTGATTTTTAGTTTCATTTAAAGATGCTACTCGTTGATTTCCAACATATACACAACTCGTATACATCCACTTTTCATTTGGGGTAAATATGGCATAAACATCGGAAAAAAATCTCAAACGATAATTCGGAGTGATTGAAGAGCGTTCGTCTCCAATGTACGTATTCCAATTAATCAACAATTTATCGGTAGGTCTATATTCTACTTGTGTTCCAATTGATTTCGAATCATTTTGATCAATTATTTGCTGCCAACCATTTAGTAAATATAAATATGCTATTGTTTTCTTTGATAATGGAAATGACAATTTCACTCCTGACAAATAATACGGAACATATTCAGGAGCAATACTTCTTGTATACATCAAATGGTCTTTACTGACTGCACTTTCATTTGTATAGGGATAGCCTAATACACCAGCATCCAACCAAATATTGCGTTTTTTACTCAATCGAAATCCAACGGAACCTTCAACAATATGTTTTAAAGTACCTTGTTCATTTGCATAATTTGCATTCATATAGGTTCCAAAACCAGGAACAAAACGTACTCTAAAATTGCTATCTGTATACCGTATGTCTACATAGGCAAGATTGATATTCAATTCGTTATTACGGCTCATATTCACAAAATAAGGAACGGTATTAGAACCATTTTTTTCCGATGAAATACCATAATAAGCATCCAAATAACCACCAATTGCCAATTTATTAATCTTCACTCCACCCGATGTATCAACCAATCCTGTGTTTGTTACTTGAGCTTTTAAATCAATCGAAAACAATAAACTAGTTACTAAAAAAACTTTTAATAAAGTATTTTCAACCTGAATTATAAATGACTTAAACTTACGCATAAACACAAATGTAAAACAAAATACTACTTCTGAATAAATAGGAAGTCTGATTATTACCTCTCTTTTCGACAATAATACTTATTTTTGTGATACTATGATACAATTCAAAAAAGTTGCTTTTTACACGTTAGGGTGTAAACTGAATTTTTCAGAAACGTCAACCATAGCGCGTCTTTTCGAAGATGCTGGTTTTGCAAAAGTTGACTTCGAAGATACACCGGATGTGTATGTAATTAATACGTGTTCTGTAACAGATAACGCTGATAAAAAGTGTAAGCAACTTGTCAAAAAAGCTTTAAAAACTAATCCAAATGCTTTTGTAACAATTGTTGGGTGTTATGCACAACTTAAACCGGAAGAAATTGGAAAAATTCCAGGTGTGGATTTGGTGCTAGGAGCAAATGAAAAATTTGATATCATCTCTTACATAGAGAATACCGATAAAAAAGAAGAAGCGACTGTCGCTTACAAAAACATCAAGGAGACAAAATCCTTTGTTCCCTCTTTTTCATATGGTGATCGTACCCGTTCGTTTTTGAAAGTGCAAGATGGTTGCGATTACTTTTGTACTTTTTGTACCATTCCTTTAGCTCGTGGTAAAAGTAGAAACGCTTCCATTGCTGAAACTATTGCAGAAGCTGAAAAAATTGCGCACACTGATGTAAAAGAGGTGGTATTAACAGGCGTAAATATTGGAGATTTCGGTCAAGGTGAAGGTGAAAATTTCTATCAATTAATTCAAGAATTAGATAAAATTGAAGGCATTGATCGTTACCGTATCTCCTCGATTGAACCTAATTTACTATCAAACGAAATTATTGATTTTTGCTTAACGAAATCTTTGCATTTTGTTCCCCATTTTCATATTCCGTTACAAGTTGGGAATGATCGTATTTTGAAAGCAATGCGCAGAAAATATGAACGTTCCTTATATGCTGAACGTGTAGCACAAATCAAATCTTTACGCAAAGATTGTTGTATTGGTGTGGATGTCATTGTTGGATTTCCTGGGGAAACCGATGAAGAGTTTTTAGATTCATACAATTTCTTACAATCGTTAGATATATCTTATTTACACGTGTTTACCTATTCCGAAAGAGCAAATACCAGTGCACCTAAATTAGGCGAAACTGTTCCGATGGAAAAAAGAAAAGAACGCAGTAAAATGTTACACATTCTTTCAGATAAGAAAAAACGCGCTTTCTACGAAGAAAATGTTGGTTCAGAGCGAACAGTGTTATTCGAAGCAGAAGAAGATGAAGGAATGATGTTTGGTTTCACCGAAAATTATGTGAAAGTAAAAACACCATTTGATGCTTCGTTGGTAAATCAATTCAGAAAGGTAAAATTAACGGCTATTGACCGTGATGGTATTATGAAAATTGAAGTATTGAATAACTAATTATAAATGATGTATTTAGTACGTATTTCTTTCTTTTTATTTTTATTATTTGGAACATCAATAGTTTTGGGTCAACAAAAATACCCAAAGCAACCTGCTGATATTCTTAAGTATATTATTGATATACAAGTTACGGATGAGAATAATAAAATTAAAGTTACCGAAAACGTTCACGCTCAATTTTCAACGACTATTGACACTTTCTATTTGGATTTAACCAATTTTAATGGTAACACTGGAATGAACGTAACTCGTGTGTTAGAACAAGGAAATCCTGTTAGTTTCTTCCATCAAAATAATCGATTGGGAATTTTGGTTGTTCCGCCACCAAGAAATACTCCGTTTTTTGATTTTCAAATTGAATATGAAGGAATTCCGGCAGATGGTTTAATCATTGGGAAAAATAAATTCAACGAACGTACATTTTTTGGTGACAATTGGCCTCAACGTGCACACCATTGGTTTGCTTGTATTGACCATCCTTCAGACAAAGCATATGTTCGATTTAAAGTTACCGCTCCCTCCCATTACCAAGTGATTGCTAATGGAAAACACATCGAAAGTTTACCTGAAGAAACCAATCCCACGATAAGCAAACACACGTTTGAAACGATGAAACCAATTCCTACGAAAGTAATGGTTATCGGAATTGCAAAATTTGAAATAGAACGTACCAAGTATTCTAAAAATTTTGAAACCTCTACGTGGGTATATCCAAAAGACAAAAACAACGGAAAAAAAGATTTTCTATTGAAAGATAGTATATTGAAATTTTACGAAAAAAATATTGGAAACTTTCCCTTTGAAAAATTGGCTCACGTTCAATCTACCACAATGTATGGTGGAATGGAAAATGCTAGTTGTATTTTTTACGATGAAAATGCAATCAAAGGAGATGGAAAAATTAACGACTTAATTGCTCACGAGCTTGTCCATCAATGGTTTGGTAATTCTGCATCGGAAAAAGAATGGTCGGATTTATGGTTGAGTGAAGGTTTTGCAACTTATTTAACAAATTTATACATTGAAGAAACGTTAGGAAAAAAAGCATTTCAAGATCAATTAATTAAAGATCGAAAACGCGTAATATCTTTTGCCCAAAGAACTTTACCTCCGCTTAAAGATACATTAACTCAAAACGTACAAGATTTATTAAATCCAAACGCTTACCAAAAAGGTAGCTGGATATTACATATGATCCGTGAACAAATTGGTAAAGAGCAATTTTGGAAAGTGATACAAAACTATTACAAAACGTACCAATATAGTAATGCATCTAGTAAAGATTTCTTTAAAGTGTTAGAAAAAACAACAGGGAAAGATTTTAGTTTGTTTTACAAAGATTGGGTCACACAACCCGGTCATCCAATCCTAATTTCAAGTTTAAAAGAAGAAAATATTACAGACACGATAACGAATATTACACAAACTCAATATTCAATCGAAATCAAACAACAACAAAAAATTCTGTTTCATTTCCCACTTGAAATACAATTATTTTTTGAAGACAATACAAAAGAAATTATCACGTTAGATGTAAATAATAGTATTATTACGCAAAATTTGTTATATTCAAAAAAGATAAAGCAAATTAAGCTAGATCCGAATTGCAAGTTATTATTTGACGAAGGAAAACCACCACGATGAAAACACTACTCTTCATAGCACTTTTAGGTTTAATGACCGGCACCACTGTTAAGTCGGACGACCTATTAGGGTTTTGGTTAGATGAAAGTCATAAATTAATCGTAGAAACCTACAAAGTAGAAAATCATTATTTTGCTAAAGTTCGTTGGTTTGAAAACGAAAACAAACACATCGAGAAATTTTCAGAAAAAGGGCTACCTAAAAGTAAATGGCTGAATTACAAAGTTATGGAAAACTTTACTTTCAATGGTGAAATCTGGAAAGACGGAGTGATACATCAAATTAAAACGGGGCATACCTACGATGCAACCATCGAAATGAAAAATAAAAACTTAATCGTTGTAAGAGGATTTGTTCTAGTTACGCTACTTGGAGAAGATGTTTCATTTTCAAGATATACAGCTAATTTACCAAAGCAGGATTGAGATAATTTAGAAATAAGAATTAATGAGATACCTTATAATCCTTTCTCTTTTTATTTTTTCGTGTACACACGATGATTTAAACGCCGAAAAATTGGTAACCAATCAATTACAAGAAAACAATTTAAGTGAATTTGCTAAAGGAGAAGAAGTTTATTATACTATTTAAGAAGTAGTTATACATAATTCGCATGAATATCAAGAAAATGATAAACAAATTGAAAGAAATAAAGTAACCTAAAAATATCTAACCAAACTTAAAGAAACTGATAATGAATATTTTAAATTCTTTAACAATCTTAAGAAAAAATCATTTCAGGTCTTTCGAAACATTATTTAAAAAAGGAACACATTGATATGTCAATGCCTTTATCTTATGATTTGAATAGTATCACATCTAACAATCAAATCAATTTTTTAGAAGAAAATAAAAACCTAATATTATCAAAAACAAAACAATACCGAAATAAGATTATTTCATTTTATATACAATGGTTAAATGAAGTTAGAAAAGAGCAGAATTACACCTTTAATGACCCTCAAATCAATCAATTCAAAGATCAAAAAGAATTTGATAGACTTTTTGAAATCAAAATAAAAAAGTCAACATTACCCATTGATGATTATGATGTGATCAAACAAATCTATTATACTTTATCTATTCCAAATTCAGAACAAATACTTACTCAAAACAATTGGTTTTTAAGCTTTAACACGCTACTAATTTTAGAAAAAAAGATTTTAACTGCTCGTTCTGAAATATTAGCATTGATTAAAATGAATTCAATTGGATGTGGAAGTGGATATTCTGCAACCAATTTTGAACCATTAGTATCTGGTCCATCGACGGCATTTGTTGGTGATACAATAGAACTATCTACACGTCTTGTAATGTTTGATACTTTAGTTAAAACAAAGTTTTACACAATCGATAAAAGTATTGATTGTAAAGTGCATAACGGACTTGGTAGTTTTAAATATATCGTTCCTAATAAAAATGAAATGACCTTAAAAGGTAAATTATTAGTGATGCAAAAAAATGGTGAATACAAAACTTTTGATTGGAATCATAAAGTAGAAATTAGAAGATAATTTATCTAATAGTTAAATTTAAATATTCTGAAATCAAATAACTAGGTATAGCGAAACTAACACCTTCCGTATTTTCACCGATTAACTTTGATACAATAACACCATGTAAATTTCCATTGTGATCAAAAACAGCACCACCACTATTTCCAGAATTAACGGACATTCCTAATTGAATAATTTTGTTATTGTTTACATTTCTAAAAGAAGAAATTATACCTGGAGTAATTGTTTGTCCTAGTTCTATTGATTTAGGCGCACCAATTGTATAAACATCAGACATTATTTCAATTTTATTTTGAGAACTTAAAACAAAATATTTTTCAAAGTTTTTTTCAATTTTCAATAGAGCAATATCTTTAGATTTATTATACCTTACAATTTTTGCTTCATACTCTTGTCCATCTGAAGTTATTACTTTTAGATTTCGTTGTCTATCGAAGTATTTTCCAGATATTACATGATAGTTTGTTAGTAAATATCCATCTTCTGAAATAGCAAATCCACTTCCATGACCAACAGATAAATTGCCTTCAAAGGACTTAATTAAAACTGAAGCTTTAAATGCATCAGATTTAT
>JBILUY010000007.1:0-28900 GCA_044370735.1 Crocinitomicaceae bacterium
CAAAAGGAGAACGTAAAGGAGTGTACTCAGGGAAGATATTTGATTATATATCAGCAAAAAGACCTATTTTAGCTTTTGTTGATAAAGAAGATGTAGCTGCCAATTTGATTTTAGAAACCAATAGTGGATATATCATAGATTTTAATAATATAGCTGAAGGAGAAAATGCGATTTTGACATGGATTCAAGATACTCAAAATAATGTGTGTAAATGCGCAAATTCATTTCAAATCAAATCATTGCATAGAAAAAATCAAATAAAACTTTTAGAAGAAACTATTTTACAAATGGTATGAAGATTTTAAATGTTGGATCAAATTCAATTCATGTTTCGTCATTCTTAAAAAGAATGGATGAAGTAGATAATTATTTATTTGTTGAAGAAAAATGTGATTTTCTAACTAAAGAGAAAGAGTTTGTTTTTAAAATAAGAAGTTTAAACTTAGTTAAAGTTTTATTTAACATATTAAAAATTAGATCTTCATTAAAAAAAATTAATCCAGATATTATACATATTCATCAATTAAATCGATTTGGATTTTTAATTTGCCTTGTTATTGACAAAAAAATCCCTATAATATCCACTGCATGGGGTTCTGATGTTTTAATTATGCCGTGGAAAAATAAATTTTTTTATAAAATCACTAAATACATTTTAAAACGATCAAATATAGTTACAGCAGATTCAGCTGATATGATACATAAAATGAATTCTATAGTGCCGAGTGATACAAAATATGTTAGATTACAATATGGTATTCAGTATGTTGTAAGTGAATCTAAACAAAATATTATCTATTCAAATAGATTGCATAAACCTCTTTACAGGATTTCTACTATTATTGATTATTTCAACGAGTTTGTTAAATTAAATCCATCTTGGAAATTAGTTATTGCTGGTTCTGGAGAATTAACATCAAGTTTAAAAGAACAAGTTTTTGAATTTGGTATCGATTCTAATGTTGAATTTGTAGGGTGGTTAGATCAAAAACAGAATCATGGTTTTTTTGCAAAATCAAAAGTATATGTGTCTATACCGATGAGTGATGGTACTTCGGTAAGCTTATTAGAGGCTATGTCAGCTGGTTGTTTACCAATAGTGTCAGATTTAGAAGTAACGAAAGAATGGATTAGAGATAATAAAAATGGTATTGTTGAGAAACAAACACACAATCCTTTTTTTAGTATTGAAAACTTTGACTTAGATGAGGTTGCAAGTTTGAATTATGAAATTTTAGAAAAAAATAATGTTTCTAGTAAAAATGCAAAAAAAGCTTTTATAGATTTATACAAATCACTTTTATGATAGAAAAATTAAATCTTTTCAAATCGAAACTAAAAAATGCTGAAAACACGTATGTTTTGTTGTTGTCATTTTTTTTATTTGTTTTTTGTTTTGCACCCAAAATTTCAACAGTAATTTTAATTTTTACGACACTTTATTTTATTTTTCAATTAATTAAAAAAAGGCTTGTTTTCCAGTTTAATCCTTCTTCCTATTTTTTAGTTTTTTTATATCTCTTATATATGGTTTGGATCGTATTTACCAGACATCCGGACATTGCATTTAAAAATTTAGAAACAAAATTAAGTTTACTAATATTTCCATTTTTATTTTCTTTTAGATTAAAAGATTCTTCTACCTTTCTACATAAGATTACAATAGGTTTAATTTTAGGTCTTTTCGTTTCTACAACTATTGGGTTGATTAATAGTTTCAATCTTTTTTTAAATTCAAAATCAATTGTAAGTTTTTTATCTTCAGGAATTTCCCCAATTCATCATCCAACTTATTTTGTCGTTTTTCATTTGATTTCATGTTTATTGGTTTTTTACGGATTTAAAAATCAATGGAAATATTTTTCTAAAAAGGGTATTTTCTTTTATTTGGTCTATTCTATCATTATACAGTTTTTATGCTTGTCATTGGCAGGTTTGTTATTCACTTTTATGATGATTTTCATAGCAATTCTAGTTTATCTGAGAAAACGTTTATCTGTCAAATTATTTATTGTTTCCACTTTGATAATACCAATTTCATTAATACTTATTTTTCTTAAAGTACCTTATTTTGAAGGTGAATTTCACGGTGCAACCAAGTATATTGAGACTTATATTTCAGATCCCAATTCATTTGTTTTATCAAGAAAAAAAGAAATTTCTGGATCTGAAGCTCGTCTAATTATGTGGACTGTTAGTTTTCAGGAAATTTTACATTTTCCTATGGGAGTGGGTACAGGAAATGTTGATGAAGTTTTGTACCAAAATTTATATGAAAAAGGACTTTCTAATTTTGCTAAAAAGTCTTATAATCCACATAATCAGTTTTTTCAAACAACTCTTGAAGTGGGAGTGTTAGGTCTTTTAACACTTGTTTTTGGGGCTATAATTTGGTTAAGAAATGCTATTATTTCAAAGTTTTGGCCCTTTGTTTTTTTAGTAATTAATTTATTTTTCAATTCTTTTTTTGAATCAATGTTACAAAGACAAAGCGGTATTGTATTCTACTCTTTATTTATATGTTTATTTAGTTTAATTTCTCTTCAAAAATTGAAAGATGAAAATATCGGTCATAATACCTTGTAGAAATGAAAAGGCATTTATAGTAGAATGTGTAGATTCTATTTTCGCCTCTGAATTACCTTCTTCTTTTCATCTTTCTGTTGTCATAGTCGATGGAATGAGTGATGATGGAACCCGTGAACTTATACTAGAATTACAAAATAAATATAGCTCTTTACGATTAATTGATAATGAACGGCAAT
Source organism: Crocinitomicaceae bacterium (assembly GCA_044370735.1). Taxonomy (GTDB): domain Bacteria; phylum Bacteroidota; class Bacteroidia; order Flavobacteriales_D; family Crocinitomicaceae; genus CANHVK01. The sequence goes on from JBILUY010000007.1 coordinate 2,766, forward strand.
TAACTCCATACGCTTTTAATTTAGGAATTAAGAGTTTACAAGCGGATTATTATCAAATTGTAGGTGCACGTCAAATATTATCTCCAAATTATTTATCAAAATCGATTGAGATTTTAGCAAATGACAAATCTATCTGGTGTGTTGGAGGAAATGTCGAAAATGTATATTTGAATGAAATTGGTGAGATAATTTCAAAAGGAATGTCAACTTCTTTTGGAATGGGCTTAGGAAATTTTCGAGTGTTAGAAAATTCTTGTTTCGTAGATACTGTAGGTACACCAATGTATCCAGGTTGGGTGTTTGAGAAAATTGGTTATTTTGATGAAGATTTAATTCGAAATCAAGATGATGATTATAACTTTAGAGTAACAAAAGCTGGAGGTAAAATTTGGTTAGAAACTTCCATTACTATTAAATATTACGTTCGAGCTAATTTTCAAGGGTTATACAGACAATTTTATCAATATGGTTATTGGAAAGTTTTTGTAAACACAAAGCACAAAACAGTTACCACTATGAGACAATTAGTTCCGCCGATTTTTGTATTATATGTATGCACTTTATTTTTAGTATTTTTTATACCTAGACCTTTGAATTGGATTTATGCTTTAGGAGCATTAGCTTATGTCGGGATGTTATTGTACTCAAGTTTAAAACTTACTAAGAAAGCAAATGACTTCTTTTTATTTATACGTACTTTTTTAAATTTACATTTTAGTTATGGTTTTGGTTATTTACATGGTATTCTTAATTTTATAATATTAAAGCGAAAACCTTCCCAAAATCAAATGAAATTATCTCGTTAGTCGTATTATTTTTGTAAAAAATTCAACTATGATTCCTTTCTCTCCACCTAGAATAGATGATGCCGTAATTAATGAGGTAAATGCTGCATTAAGAAGTGGCTGGATTACCACCGGTCCTCGTACGAAAACATTTGAAAAAGAAATTACGGAATATTGTGGAAGTAAAACCACAGTGGCTGTAAATTCTTGGACAATGGGTATGCAAGTTCTTTTACACTGGTGGGGGATTGGTCCTGGAGACGAAGTAATTTTACCTGCTTATACATACTGTGCTAGTGCGAATGTGATTGTTCATTCGGGTGCTACACCGGTAATGGTCGATATCAAACCTGAGGATTTTAATATTTCTGTAGAGGCGATTAAAAAAGCAATTACTCCAAGAACAAAAGCGATAATAGCGGTTGATTTAGCTGGTTTTCCATGTGATTATCAACAGATTTACGATTTAATTCAAAGCGAAGAGGTATTACTTCAATTTTCGCCAAATAATGATTTACAACAAAAATTAGGTCGAATTTTATTGATTTCAGATGCAGCTCATAGTTTTGGCGCATCCATTTCAGGAGTTCGATCAGGTGCATTAGCTGATATTTCATCATTTTCTTTTCACGCAGTAAAAAACCTTACTACTGCGGAAGGGGGAGCGCTATGTTTTAATTTGCCGAATGAATTTGATTCGGATGAGATTTACAAAGAGTTTTGCACTAAAATTTTACACGGACAAAATAAAGATGCGCTAGCTAAAACCCAAAAAGGAAATTGGAGATACGATGTTGAAGAGCCTGGTTTTAAATGTAATATGACTGATATTCAAGCTGCCATTGGTTTAATCGAATTGAGAAGATATCAAGAAAATTTAGACAGAAGAAAGGCTATTTTTGAAGCATACGATCAAGCATTTAGTTCAGATGATTGGGCAATTTTACCAGTTCATACTACTGAAGAAAAAATATCATCGTACCATTTATATCAGTTAAGAATTGCAAATGTTACTGAACAACAAAGAGATGCTATTATGCAAGCTATTTTTGATCAAGATGTTTCAGTGAATGTCCATTTTTTACCGTTACCTACTTTAACAGCATATAAAAAGCGTGGGTATAAAATGGAAGATTATCCTGAAACGTGGAATAAATACCACAATGAAATTTCATTACCTGTATATTTTGATTTGAATGATGAATTAGTAATTACAGTAATTCAAGCTGTTAAAAATGCAGTAAAACAGGTGTTGGCATAAATGAAAAGAGTACTTGATATATTTATTGCTTTTATTGTACTTATTGTTTTTCTCCCTTTTGGAATAATCATCTCCCTGTTTATTTTACTAGAATCAAGAGGTGGTGTTTTTTATAAACAAGAACGGATTGGATTGAATGGCAAAACGTTTGGTTTGTTAAAATTTCGTTCGATGCGTCCAAATGCTGACAAGTTAGGCCAATTAACTGTTGGAGAAAGAGATCCTAGAGTAACAAACACAGGTCATTTTATTCGTAAGTACAAATTAGATGAATTCCCTCAATTTATCAATGTTCTTGTTGGTGATATGAGTATTATTGGTCCTAGGCCAGAGGTTAAAAAGTATGTAGATTTATATACGGATGAACAACGAGCTATTTTGAACGTAAAACCAGGAATCACCGATTATGCTTCGATTGAATATTTTGATGAAAGTCGTTTATTAGGAGAATCAGAAAATCCAGAGGAAACGTATATTCAGGAAATTATGCCTTCTAAATTGCTGCTAAATCAGAAGTATTTAGCCAATCCGAATGTATTCCACGATCTCAAGATTATGTGGCTAACCTTTAAGAAAATTATTTCTTGAAAATAAAATAAACTGCCAATACCAAAAATACCAATCCAATTAAGTGATTTGTTTTGAAGCTCTCATTTTTAAAGAGTAATAGAGAGAAAATTACAAAAACCAATAAGGAAATTACTTCTTGAATTACCTTCAATTCCATCAAACTGAAAGGACCTCCTTTTTCTTTAAACCCTAGTCGGTTTGCAGGAACTTGTAGACAATACTCAAAAAAAGCTAATCCCCAACTTATTAGAATAATTCCTAAAATTCCCAATCCAGCTAATTTTTTATTAGCACTGAATCGCAAATGACCATACCAAGCGAAAGTCATAAAAACGTTGGATGCTATCAATAGTAAAATGCTGTAAAAACCTCTCATAGTTGTTTGTATAGTTATCCAAAGTTAAGTTATTCTGTTTATTTTTAGTCAAAATTATACACATGCAACATTCTGATTTTTTTCAATCTGTTTTTCAAGTAGTAAAATTGATTCCCAAAGGGCGTGTAACTTCGTATGGCGCTATTGCGGCTTATTTGGGTGCAAAAAAATCAAGTAGAACTGTGGGATATGCGATGAATGCTTCCCATAGTATCCCTGGTATTCCAGCTCATAGGGTGGTAAATCGAAATGGAATGTTGACAGGAAAAATGCATTTTGATACTCCCGAGCGAATGCAACAATTACTCGAATTGGAAGGAATAAATGTAGAGAATGATGTAATTGTAGATTTCAAACAATTGTTTTGGGATCCAACGATTGAATTAGAATTGTAATTTGTACTTTTAACCTATGATTTTTGTAACGGGAGGTACTGGATTGTTAGGAAGCCATTTGTTGTATTCGCTTACTTCAAAAGGAAATAAAGTTCGTGCTATCTACCGTGATCAATCAAAAATTAAACACGTTCAACAACTTTTTTCCTTTTATAAAGCTCCTTCAAGTCAATTTCAATTGATAGAGTGGGTGGAATGTGATGTGTTGGATGTTGTCACCCTAGACGAGGTGATGCGTGGAGTGGATGAGGTGTATCATTGTGCTGCGATGGTTTCTTTTCGTAAAAAAGATTATTCGTTGATGTTAAAAACTAATCGTGGTGGTACAGCCAATGTGGTAAATTGTGCTCTTACAAATGGGGTAAAACGTGTTTGTCACGTCTCTTCAACAGCTGCAGTGGGAAAAACGTACGATGAAACAGGAATAGGATATGTTATTGAAACAAATAAGTGGGATCCAGAAGACAATCACTCCGGATATGCAATCACAAAATATCTTTCAGAAAACGAAGTTTGGCGTGGAATAGAAGAGGGTTTAAATGCAGTGATTATAAATCCAAGTGTAATTATAGGTCCAGGAAATTGGAATGAAAGCTCTTTATCAATTTTCAAAACATTAAGTAATGGACTTCAATTTTATACCGCTGGAGCCAATGCTTTTGTGGATGTAAGAGATGTGGTTAAAGCCATTCAAGCTCTTGTTTCAAATCCTGGAGCGTATGGACAACGATTTTTGTGTACTGGTTCGAATGTGGCTTTTAAGCAATTGTTTGATGAAGCTTGTGTTCATATGAACCGTAAACCTCCACGTTTTCTAGCAGGGAAATTTTTAAGCGGTCTTGCTTGGAGGATTTCAGCCTTACTTTCATTATTTACAGGAAAACAAACGGTAACAAAAGATTCTGCTCGAAGTGCACAAGCGATTGTTCGTTACGATTCTAAAAAATTAAGTTCATTTTTATCTTTTGAATTCACAGATTTTAAAGAAACCGTTAAGCATACTGTTGAGGGAAGAATAAAATAATTTTCCCTCTTTATACTTTCAACTTTTAACTTTTAACTTTCTTCTGTTAAATCGTCTTTAAAATCTCATCAATATAATTCAATACTTTTTCTCTACCGAATTTAGATTCTGAAGAGGTAGTAAAGATTGGTGGTAAACTTTCCCAGTATTTTAACATTTCTTTTTTGTAAGCAGTCAAATTCTTTTGCAATTCAGAAGAAGAAAGTTTGTCTATTTTCGTGAAAATCATTGAGAAAGGAATTTGTTTTTCCCCACACCAAGACATAAATTCTAAATCGATTTTTTGTGGAGGTAGACGGGAGTCTAACAATACAAATGTATTTAACAAGTTGTTTCTATTAATCAAATAGGCAGCGATGAATTCTTCGAAAACAGTACGAGTTTTTTTAGAAACTTTGGCATAACCATATCCTGGTAAATCCACCAAATACCATTCGTTGTTGATTTCAAAATGATTGATTAATTGAGTTTTACCCGGTGTTCCAGAGGTTTTTGCTAAACTCTTTTGTTGGGTTAACATATTAATCAACGAAGATTTTCCCACATTCGATCTGCCAATAAATGCAAACTCTGGTTTTCCATCTTCTGGACATAATTTATAGTCTGTATTACTAATCTTAAAAGCGGCAGTCTTAATGTTCATTTTGAATTGAATTAAAAGACAAAGTTACCTAAAAATATCCTTTGTTTTAAGAAATCATTTTCGGTCTGATTGAATGTTATTTTTTCCACAATTTTTCATTTGTTACCACTTTTTACCACTCGTTATTTTGTGTTTTATTTTATTGTTTTTTAGTGATTTATATTTTTATTTGTAACCTTTTTGGGCTTTGTTTCGTATGAAGTTATTAACATAGTGTAAAATGGTGGTAAAAAGTGGATTTATTTCTTGTAATTTTACCCATTAGTTAACTGTTATGGCTGGTTTAGTTGGAGAATATGAGGTAAAATTGGATGCGAAAGGTCGCTTCCTGTTTCCTGCTTCCTTGAGAAAGCAACTTTCTCCTGTTGCCCAAGAAAATTTTATGTTGAACAAAGGTTTTGAGGAATGTTTGACACTTTATCCGATGAATGAGTGGGATAGATTGAGTGAAAAACTTTCAAAAATGAATTTGTTCAAGCCAAAAAACAGGATGTTTTATCGTTTATTTCATCAAGGTGCAAAGCAAATTACCCTTGATAATGCCGGTAGAATTTTAATTCCTGTTAACTTGATGGAACGAGTTGGTTTGGATAAAGACGTTATGCTCATTGCTTATAACGATAGAATTGAGATTTGGGATAAAGCCAAGTACTTCGAATTAATCGAAGGAAACATAGCAGACTTTGCTGATTTGGCAGAGGAAGTAATGGGTGATATTGACAATGACGAATAAAGAAGAAGTATACCACGTACCTGTAATGTTAAATGAATGCTTGGAGGGATTGAATATCCAGCCAAAAGGCATTTATGTGGATGTCACTTTTGGTGGTGGTGGCCACTCTAGAGCAATTTTCAAACAATTAAACAAGGAAGGTAAGTTGGTTGCATTTGACCAAGATCCAGATGCACAACAAAATGTTTGGAATGCTTCAAATTTCTTATTTGTTCCTTCAAATTTCTCTTTCTTAAAAAATCATTTAAAAGCGTTAGGAATTTCTCAAGTTGATGGAATTTTAGCTGATTTAGGTGTTTCTTCACATCAGTTTGATGAAGGAAAGCGTGGTTTTTCTATTCGTTCAAACGATGAATTGGATATGCGAATGAACCAATTTGGTGCTTTGTCCGCTAAAAACGTGGTGAACGAATATACGGAAGAGGAGTTAATTCGCATTTTTAGAAAGTATGGAGAGTTAAATGCTCCTGGAAAGGTAGCAGGTACTATTTGTAGAGCTCGTTCAAATAAAAAAATCCACACAACAGGTGAGTTGATTGCTGTTTTAGAGCCAATTGCACCAAAATTCAAGGAGCATAAATTCTACGCTCAAGTTTTTCAGGCAATTCGTATGGAAGTAAACAACGAATTGGATGTATTGGAAAAGTTTTTAGAGCAAACACAAGAAGTTATTAAGCCGGGTGGTCGTTTGGTAGTGATGTCATATCATTCACTAGAAGATCGTTTGGTTAAAAATTATATGAAAAGAGGAAATTTCGAAGGGGTTGTTGAGAAAGATTTCTTTGGAAATATCCTAAAACCTTTTGAGGAAGTGACAAGAAAGCCAGTTAGTCCTTCGGAAAGTGAAATTGAAGTGAATACAAGGGCTAGAAGTGCGAAATTAAGAATTGCAGAACGTGTCAAAGATGGAAAATGAATTTGTTTCTAGAGATGAACGTCCTGTTGTATCACAAGAAGTTCCTCAAAAAAGTACGAAGAAGGTTAAAAAGAAGGGAGGTAAAAAATCGGGTAATATTGTAATTCAGATTTTAAATGGAAACTTCTTATTAAAAGACTTTGTAGTTGATAATTTGAGTTTTGTGTTTTTTGTCTTTTTATTGTTAATTCTTTTGATTTCAAAAGGGTATTACTGTAAGGATGTGACAAAGAAAATAGTTGAAACTCAATTGGAGGTAGATGCAAAGACAACAGAATATTACGATAAAAAAGCAAGATTAGAATTTGTAACAAGAAGAGAAATTTTGGTGAAAAAGTTAAATCCACTTGGGATTTATGAGACAACAAAGCCACCAAAAGTGATTAGAATTAAAAAAGTAGAAGAATAAATTGACTGAAAAACAAATCATATCATTAAGAGCTCACGCTGTTTATGCGCTATTTTTTATTGCGTTAATAACTGTGTTGGTTAAAACTTTTATGATCCAATCGAAAGGTGTTACTAAAGAGTTTTTGATGAAAGATAAGTCGAATGGTACAGCTGTTCTTTCTCGTGATGTTTTGAAAATGCCACGTATGGGGCAAATATTGGATTGTAATGGAACTGCTTTAGTAACATCAGTTTCAACTTATAATATTTATATGGACCCTACAGCTCCTGATGATGAGGTGTTTAATAAAGAAATTTCAGATTTGTGTGAAAAATTAGCAGTGATTTTTCCTCAAATGACTGCACGTGAGTATGAAAATTACTTGAGAAGAGGTAGGGCTAGAAAAAACAGATATTTATTATTGAAGAAAAAAGCAACAAACGAACAACGTAAATATTTACACCAATTACCTATTTTTAAGTTAGGAAGAAATAAAGGTGGATTGATTGATAGTGAGGAAAATATCCAGCGTAAACGTCCTTTTGGTGACTTAATGAAAAGAACGTTAGGATACTATCAAAAAATTGGAAATAAACCAGAATTGCGTGTTGGTTTAGAGGGTGCGTATTACGAGTATTTAGCTGGAGAACCTGGAATTGAGGTTGAACAACGTATTGCTACAGGTTGGAAGAAAACAGGTAAGATCATCAAAAACGCAGTTGAAGGTGCAAATATTGTTACTTCTATTGATAAGGAAATTCAAGAAGTGGCTCATAGTGAATTGTATAAGCAATTAAAGTCTCAAAAAGCGCGCAACGGATGTGTGATCGTGATGGATGTGAGAACAGGTTTTGTAAAAGCGATTGTGAACTTGGCAAAAGCTGAAGATGGAAACTACTATGAGTTATATAATCAAGCAATAGGTACTAAAGAAGTTCCTGGTTCTACTTTTAAATTAGCTTCATTGATGGCTGGTTTAGAAGATGACAAATTTAAAATTACGGATACAGTTCAAGCAGCTAGTTCTTATACATTTTTTGGTAAAACACTTACTGAAGCGAAAAGACATAACTACGGACGTATTTCAATTCAACAAGCATTTGAAAAATCTTCTAACGTTATTTCAAAAATTATTTACAAAGCTTATAAGGATGAACCACAGGAGTTTATCAGACATTTGGATGAATTTGGTTTGACTGAACCACTAGGAATTGAAATTGAAGGTGAGCCTAATCCTTTAGTATCTAGACCTGGAACAAAGCGTTGGTCAAAACTATCTTTACCGTGGATGGCTGTTGGATATGAATTTCAACAAACTCCTTTACAAACATTAGCTTTTTACAATGCGGTTGCTAATGATGGTAAAATGGTGAAGCCACAGTTTGTAAAGGAAATCAGAAGAGGTGCTGAAGTGGTTAAAACTTTTACTCCGGTTGTATTAAGACAAAAAATATGCTCTATCTCCACCTTAGAAACTTTACAACAATGTATGGTTGGGGTAATGAAAAATGGAACAGGTAAAAAACTAACTTCATCTTATTTTGAAATAGCAGGTAAAACAGGTACCGCTCATATTCAAAATGACAAATCAGCAAATGAAAAAGAGCGTGTGTTTTTAGCCTCTTTTGTTGGATATTTCCCTGTAAGAAATCCACTTTATTCTTGTATTGTTTCTGTTGAGGCTGTCGGAGAAAATGTATATGGAGCAGTGATGTCAGGAACTGTATTCTCTGCAATAGCAAATAAAGTATATGCCTCTAGATTGAAATATCATAGAGCAATTAACGAGAAAGGAAGAAGAAAATTTGATTTGCCAGCAACGAAAGATGGTAATCGTTACGATTTAAAAAATGTATTGAGAGAATTACATATTCCTTATGTTCAAAATACACAAGAAGAGTGGATTGGTACAACTCGTAACAAGAGTTCAATTGAATTTCACAAAAGATTGATTTCAAGAAATTTGGTGCCAGATGTAATCGGGATGACTGCCAAAGATGCCGTGTATTTAATTGAAAATGCAGGGATGAATGTAAGGTTGATTGGAGCTGGGAAGATTGTAAAACAGTCTATTAATCCAGGAAGTCAAGTATATAGAGGAGGATTAATAGAACTAACATTGAGATAATGCATTTAGAAGAGATTTTAAATAGATGTAACGTCATTTCGATTGCAGGACCTAAAAATCCTTCGATTGAAAATATTGTTTTTGATTCAAGGAAAGCAGGAGAAAATACTGTTTTTGTCGCAATCAAAGGTACACAAGTTGATGGGCATCAGTATATCAATCAAGTGGTTGATAAAGGGTGTACTTGCGTAGTAGTGGAAGAAGAGGTAATTCTTGCTGATCATATTACAGTTGTCAGAGTTGCCAACACTTCTGAATGTCTTGGTTTAATGGCAGCATCATTCTATGGTAATCCTTCTGCAGATTTAAAGTTAGTCGGGATTACTGGTACCAATGGAAAAACAACGACTGCTACATTGTTACATAAGGTTTTTACCAAATTAGGATATAAAGTTGGTTTACTTTCCACTGTAGTTAACAAAATCGGTGGGGAAGAAGTTCCTTCAACACACACAACTCCTGATCCAGTTTCATTGAATGCTTTATTAGCCGAAATGGTAAGTCAAGGGTGTGAATATTGTTTTATGGAAGTAAGCTCTCACTCGGTTGTTCAACATAGAATTACTGGTTTAAGTTTTACTGGAGGTGTTTTTACAAATATTACTCATGATCACCTTGATTATCATGGTTCATTTAAAGAATATATTAAAGCTAAAAAAGGGTTCTTTGACGCTTTACCAACCGGTGCATTTGCTTTAACAAATGTGGATGATAAGAATGGTAACATCATGTTACAAAACACATTAGCTCATAAATATGGCTACGCTTTAAAAACACCAACAGACTTTAAAGCAAAAATTATTGAAAATCAATTTAGTGGATTGGTTTTGAATGTTGATGGTAATGAGTTATGGACAAAGTTAATAGGTGCGTTTAATGCATATAATTTATTAGCGATTTACGGAGTAGGTGTACTATTAGGACAAGATAAAATTGAATTACTAACTGTATTAAGTAATCTTGAATCAGTAGTAGGTAGATTTCAACAAATTAGAAGTACTACTGGGATTACAGCAATTGTTGATTATGCTCACACTCCAGATGCATTAGAAAATGTGTTGCAAACAATAGCTTCTATCCGAACTAAAAATGAAAATGTATTGACGGTTGTAGGTTGTGGTGGAGATCGAGATAAAGCGAAAAGACCTAAAATGGCTGCTGTTGCGTGTGAATTGAGTGATAAAGTGATTATTACGTCTGACAATCCTCGTTCTGAAGAACCAGAGCAAATCATCAAAGAAATGATGGAGGGAGTTGAAGGTCAGTTTTTTAATAAAACACTTTCAATTACAGATAGAGAGCAAGCAATTAAAACGGCGTGTGTTATGGCACAACCTGGTGATATCATTTTAATTGCTGGAAAAGGACACGAAAATTACCAAGAAATCAAAGGAGTTAAACATCCTTTTGATGATTTAAAAATAGTTACTAATCTTTTTGAAAAACTTGAGAAATAATGTTTTACTATTTGTTTTCATATTTAGATAAAATGAATTTTCCTGGAGCAGGATTATTTCATTTTATATCATTTAGAGCTGCGTTAGCATTGATTACTTCATTGGTAATCTCTATTGTATTCGGTAAACGATTAATTAATTTGTTACGAAAACAACAAATTGGTGAAACAGTGCGTGATTTAGGTCTTGCTGGTCAGATCGAAAAATCTGGTACTCCAACAATGGGAGGTATCATTATTTTAAGTGCGATTTTAATCCCTACGTTATTATTTGCAAAGTTACATAACGTGTATGTAATCACGATGTTGATTGCTACAGTATGGTTAGGATTGATTGGCTTTTTGGATGATTACATCAAAGTTTTCAAGAAAAATAAAGAAGGTTTAGCTGGTAAGTTTAAAGTAGTTGGACAGATTGGTGTAGGGTTAATTGTTGGGTGTATTTTATATTTTAATAATGATGTTAAAGTACATAAACTAGTTCCAAAAAATCACGTGCTTACCCAAGATGAAAGAGTTGTAACAAATCACCACGCTGCGTTTGCAAAGGATAGTAACAATATCTGGATTGAAACAAGAGATATGACAACTACAATCCCTTTTATCAAAGGAAATGAATTCAACTACAACTGGTTAGTAAACGATTATACAAAGTCTTACGGTTGGATTATTTTTATTCCAGTGGTGATTTTTATCGTTATTGCAGTGTCTAATGGGGCAAATATTACCGATGGATTAGATGGATTGGCAACTGGTACTTCTGCAATAATCGGTTTGGCTTTGGCGGTTTTCGCTTATGTGAGTTCTAACGTTCGTTTCGCAGACTACCTCGATGTAATGTATATACCCTATGCGGAAGAACTCGTGATTTTTATTGCTGCTTTTGTTGGGGCTTGTATTGGTTTTATGTGGTATAATTCTTTCCCTGCACAAGTTTTTATGGGGGACACTGGAAGTTTAGCATTAGGAGGTATTATCGCTGTTTTTGCAATCTCTGTAAGAAAGGAATTATTAATCCCTGTGTTATGCGGAGTTTTCTTAATTGAAAATTTATCGGTGATGATCCAAGTTGGATATTTCAAATTCACAAAGAAAAGATTTGGTGAAGGTCGTCGTATTTTCTTAATGGCTCCTTTGCATCACCATTATCAGAAAAAGGGAATTCACGAAGCTAAAATTGTTTCTAGGTTTTGGATCGTGGCAGTGTTATTGGCAGTAATTACAATCGTTACTCTAAAAGTAAGATAAGATGGAAGGCGCAGGGAAAAGATTGATTGTTTTAGGTGCTGGTGAAAGTGGAGTCGGTACGGCTATTCTTGGGAAAAAACAAGGATGGGATGTTTTTGTATCTGATTTAGGCGCTATTGCTGAAGAGTATAAAGCGGATTTAATCAAATACGAAATACGTTGGGAAGAAGGAAAGCATACAGAAGAAGAGATTTTTAATGCAGATTTGGTAGTTAAGTCTCCTGGTATTCCTGATAAAGTAAAAACAATTCAATATTACCATACGAATAACATTCCTGTGATTTCAGAAATTGAATTTGCTGGGTATTATAATAAAGCAAAAACAGTGTGTATAACAGGTAGTAATGGTAAAACAACAACTACTATGTTGACATACCACACGTTCAAAAAGGCTGGTTTAAATGTAGGTCTGGCTGGTAACGTAGGGAAGAGTTTTGCTAAACAAGTTGCTGAAGAAAATTTTGATTGGTATATCCTAGAATTAAGTTCATTTCAATTAGACGGAATGTTCTCATTCAAAGCAGATATTTCGATTTTATTAAATATCAGTCCAGATCACTTGGATAGATATGAATATAAAATGGAAAACTATGTTCAATCGAAATTTAGAATAATTCAAAATCAGACTGAAAATGAATATTTTATTTACAATGCTGATGATGAATTAATTGTAAACGAAATAGAAAAAAGAAGTTTGGCAGTTAATATGTTGCCATTCTCGCTTAAAAAAGTCCTTGAAAAAGGCGCATACTTAAATGAAAATCAATTAATAATAAACATAAAAGATCCGTTAGTTATGTCAATTCATGATTTAGCCCTGAAGGGTAAACACAATGCCCAAAATTCTCTTGCGTCTGGTATCGCATCGAGATTAGTTGAAATCCGTAAAGAAGTGGTAAGAGATAGTTTCTCTGACTTCGTAAACGTTGAGCACCGTTTAGAGTTTGTAGCAAAGGTGCATGGTATCACGTTTATAAACGATTCAAAAGCAACAAATGTAAATTCTACATGGTTTGCATTAGAAAGTATGGATGCTCCAACAGTTTGGATAGTTGGTGGTGTTGATAAAGGAAATGATTACACTGAATTACTAGATTTAGTAAAAGAAAAAGTAAAAGCAATCATTTGTTTGGGTACTGAAAACAAAAAAATCATTGACACTTTTACAGGTGTAGTAGAAACAATCGTAGAAGCTGGTTCAGCAATGGAAGCTGTGAGTTTAGGATACCGTTTAGCTAAAAAAGACGAAACTGTATTGTTATCTCCAGCGTGTGCAAGTTTTGATTTGTTCGAAAACTACGAAGATAGAGGTGATCAGTTTAAAGCGTGTGTAAGAGCATTATAATAATAAATTACATTGAGTAAGTATCTTCAATATCTCAAAGGGGATAAGGTTATTTGGATTATAACCTTAATTCTATTAGGCTTCTCACTCGTGAGTGTGTATAGCTTTGTGCCGATATTGGTGAAAATCGAAGGGGGAACACCTTTCAAATACTTATTTAAGCATTTCGTGTATGTTTTGTTAGGATTGATGGCGATGTTTTTTATTCATAAAAAAGATCCAACTTTCTTTTCGAAGTTTGCACGGTTGATTTTTATTGCTTCCATTCTAATGCTTGTTTTTACCTTTTTATTTGGTAAACAAGTAAATGGAGCAGGTCGTTGGATTAAAATTCCATTCATTGGATTGACCTTTCAATCTTCTGACTTTGCCAAATTGGGATTGATGATTTATTTGTCCCGTTTATTAGTCAAGAGAAAAGAAAAATTTAATTCGTGGAAAGAAGGTGCAATTCCTATTTTTTATCCTATTATTCTGATTTGTGGGTTAATCTTTAAGGATAACTTTTCTACGGCAGCCTTGTTGTTTGGAATTTCCTTTTTATTGTTGTTTGTCGCTCGATTTCCATTTTCAAAAATGTTAATTGTAATGGGAAGTGGAATTGGATTAGCTGCTTTGGTAGTTTTGTTACATATTTCAGCCCCTAATCTGAATATTCTTCCCCGTTATGAAACTTGGAAAAATCGTATCACAAACAAAATGGAAGCTGATAGTAAAAAAGTGGATTTAGTTGCTAATGCGCAATCCATTAATGCTAAAATTGCCATTTATGAAGGAGGTGTGTTTGGAAAAGGAGTAGGTGATGGAAAATTGAAAGAATATTTACCTGAAGCGTATGCCGATTTTTATTACTCTAGTTTTGTAGAAGAGTTTGGATCTAGCTTTGCTATATTTCTAGTGTTTACATATTCGATATTATTCTTCAGAATTATTCGTATTGGACTTCGTTCCGAAAAATTGTTTGAAACCTATGTCTGTATCGGTATTGGGATTTTGTTGATTACACAAGCTGTTGTAAATATGATGGTGTGTACAGGGATTTTTCCTGTAACAGGTCAAAATATGCCTTTACTTGCAATGGGAGGTTCGGCTTTAATTATGACTTGCGTTGCTTTGGGAATAGTTCAAAGTATAGCCTATCGTTTGCAAAAACACGCTGCGGCATTAGATGAAGGAAATTAATGATGAAAAAAAGCATACATAAAGTAGTGATTTCTGGTGGAGGTACAGGAGGACATATTTTTCCTGCTATTGCCATCGCGAATGAAATTAAAAATAAATATCCACAGGCGGAAATTCTTTTTGTTGGTGCAAAAGGGAAAATGGAAATGGAAAAAGTTCCTCAAGCTGGATATAAAATTGTTGGTCTACCGATTACAGGTTTCCAACGTAGATTGGCATTTTCGAATTTCGTATTGCCATTCAAATTGGTATATAGTTTAATAAAAGCATTTTTTCTGTTAAAAAGCTTTAAGCCAAATGTTGTTATTGGCGTTGGTGGATATGCGAGCGGCCCGATATTAAGAGTGGCTTCTTTTGCTTCTATTCCTACAATGGTACAAGAACAAAATTCTTTTCCGGGTAAAACAAACCGTATTTTATCAAAAGTGGTAAATAAAATTTGTGTAGCTTATGATGGTTTAGAGAAATTTTTTCCAAAAGAAAAAATGGTTTTTACGGGAAATCCAGTTAGAAACGAAATGGTTTCTATCGATGGAAAAAGAGAAGAAGCAATATCATTTTTTGGTTTAGACCCAAATAAAAAAACAATCCTTGTAATTGGAGGAAGTTTAGGAGCTAGAACATTAAATGAAAGTATTGAGAATGCAAAAACATTAGTGCAAGAAAACCAAGTACAAGTGTTGTGGCAATGTGGTAAATTTTATTACCCACAATACAAGGAAAATGCAGAAGAATTTAAAAAGGCTGGAATTCATTTAAACGAGTTTATTTTCAAAATGGATTTAGCTTATGCTTGTGCGGATGTGATTATCTCAAGAGCAGGAGCAATTTCTGTTTCTGAATTAACGTTGATCGGTAAACCTGCAATTTTGGTTCCATCACCGAATGTGTCAGATGATCATCAAACCAAAAATGCGTTGGCTTTGGTAAATAAATCAGCTGCATTATTAGTAAAGGATACGGAAGCAAAAAACAATCTGTTTAAAGAGGCAATTGACTTGTTGAATAATCAAGAGAAAGCAACAAAGTTAGCATCTAATTGTTTGACTTTAGGTATTCCTAATGCTGCCGAAAGAATTGTGAATGAAATAGAAAACATTATATAAAATGAATATTAATTTGTCATCCTATAAATCGATTTATTTCCTCGGAATTGGAGGGATAGGTATGTCTGCGCTTGCAAGGTATTTCAAGAGTAAAGGCTTCGATGTAAATGGATATGACAAAACACAAACCCCTCTAACTGATAATTTGGTTAACGAAGGTATTGGGGTTCATTTTGAGGATTTAGGAGAGAGAGTGAATGAGTTAGTGGGAGAATTAAGTGAAACACTTGTTGTGCTTACACCTGCTATTCCGAAAGATATGCAAGAATGGAATTGGCTTAAAGAAACGGGTTATACCATTTTGAAACGTTCTGAAGTTTTAGGAGTAATCACACAAAATTCAAAAGGATTATGTGTGGCTGGAACTCACGGAAAAACAACAACAAGTACGTTATTAGCACATATTTTAACGCATACGGGTCACGAATGTAATGCGTTTTTAGGTGGGATTTCAAGCAATTACAATACAAATTATTTGCCTTCGCTGACATCTGATTATACAGTGATTGAAGCCGATGAATTTGATCGTTCTTTTTTAAGACTTTCACCTTTCGCTTCTGTGATTACTTCTAACGATCCGGATCATTTAGATATTTACGGTGACGAAGCAAATTTTTTGGAAGGATTTCAGCAATATGCCAACTTGATTGATAAAGAAGGGGTATTGGTATTGAAAAAAGGGTTGAAATTGACTTCCAATGCAACTATCAAGACGTATGCAATCAATGAAGAAGCAGATTTCGTAGGGTCTAATTTAAGAGTAGAAAATGGATTTCAAGTAGTTGATGTATCGTTTGAAAATCATACTTGGAAAAATGTCATTCTTGGATTACCTGGTATTCACAATGCAGAAAATGCAATAGCGTGTATTGCAATGTGTCATTTTTTAGGGTTGACCGAAGAAGAAATCAGAAACGGATTAGCTTCTTTCAAAGGAGTGAAAAGACGTTTTGAATATCATATTAGAGAAAAAGATTGCATCTATATTGATGATTATGCGCACCATCCGACAGAAATTCATTCTTTAATTTCATCTGTTCGTTTGTTATACCCAAATCAGAAAATTACAGCTGTTTTCCAACCTCATTTGTTTTCAAGAACAAAAGATTTTATGGAAGGGTTTGCTTCCGAATTAGGGAAAGTAGATGAATTGATTTTAATGCCAATTTATCCAGCGAGAGAACTACCTATGGAGGGAGTTACTTCTGAAGTATTGAAAAATAAAATTTCGGGAATAAATGTTTCAATATTAACACATAATGAAGTGTTAGAGAAATTAAATGGAGAAACAAAAGGGGTGTATCTTACTGTTGGTGCAGGAGATATTGATCGTTTAATTCAACCTTTAAAACAACAATTTTTAGCCAATCTAGGATGAAAAAATGGATGAAAATAGCAATTGTTGTTTTGCTTACTGCAATAGTGAGTACAGTGTTGTATTTTGCGAATGAGTACCAAAATCAATCAGAACTTCAAACTCCTGATGTCAATATCATTGTTAAAGGTGAAAATGCTTTTTTAACGAAAAAAGAACTTCAACAACGTTTAATTCGCAAAGGATTAATTTATCCTGGGCAAAAAGTAGAAGCTTTACAAATTAATAGAATAGAAAAGTTTATCAAAAATATGACCGAGGTATTAGATGCTCGTGTTTATAGAGGGTTAGGAACCGCTTGGAATATTGATGTTGAAATTCGTAGACCCATAGCTCGTATTTTTAATAAATATGGTCAAAGTTTTTATTTAGATGAACTTGGTCATACAATTTCACCTTCCTACTTATATACAGCTAGAGTTGTTGTAGTTACAGGTAATATTAGAGATAAAAAATCGAATATGACGGTAGATAAATTAAAGGCAAATCCGAAGTATGTTTCTAATTATGCCTTGGATGATATTTACCGAATTTCGCACTACATTGTTAATAACAAATTTTTCAATTACCAAATAGGTCAAATTCACTTGGAAAAGTCTGGTAAATACGTTCTTATACCAAGAGTAGGGGGGCAAAAAATAATTTTCGGAAGTGCTTATTCTGATGAGGAAGTTAAAGTAAAATTTCGTAAATTAGCAGACTTTTACAAAGAAGGTATGCCTTATGAGGGATGGAACGTATATGATTGTATTAATCTATCCTTTGAAAACCAGGTAGTTTGTAGTAAAACGGAAGAAGAATAATTATGAGTCAAATTGTTGTTGGATTAGATATTGGAACTACGAAAATTGCATGTTTCGTAGGTAAGATGAATGAGCATGGTAAAATTGAGATTTTATCGATGGGTAAAAGTGATTCTCTTGGAGTATCCAGAGGGGTTGTAGCCAATATCGACAAAACAGTTGATTCAATTAAACTTGCTGTTGAAGAAGCTCAATCTCGTGTTGAAGGTGATTTAGTTATCCGAGTAGTTTATGTTGGTATAGCTGGTCAACACATAAAAAGTTATCAACATAGAGGGATGCTTACAAGATCAAATTCTGAAGCAGAAATTTCTCAATTAGATATTGATAATTTAATTGAAGATATGTACCGTCTTGCTATGGAACCAGGAGAAGAGATTATTCATGTTCTTCCTCAAGAGTACATCGTGGATAGCGAACAAGGTATTAAGGATCCAATTGGTATGTTTGGTTCAAGACTAGAAGCAAATTTCCACACAATCACTGGTCATGTTTCAGCTGGTAAAAATATTTATCGATGTGTTGAAAGAGCAGGGTTGAAGGTAGCAGACACAATTTTGGAACCATTAGCTTCAGCAGATGCAGTGCTTTCAGAAGACGAAAAAGACATGGGGGTTGTATTGGTTGATATCGGTGGTGGTACAACTGATATTGCTATTTTCCATGAAGGAATAATTCGTCATACAGCAGTTATTCCTTTTGGTGGTAATGTTATTACCGATGATATCAAAGAAGGTTGCTCTATCATGAAACGCCATGCTGAAACGTTAAAAGTGAAATATGGTTCTGCTTTAGCAAGTGAAACAATGGACAATGAAGTGGTTTGTATTCCTGGAATTAGAGGGAAAGAACCGAAAGAAATTTCATTGAAAAACCTTGCAAGCATTATCCAAGCTAGAATGGAAGAGATCATTGAGCATGTGTATTATGAAATCAAAAATTCTGGTTACGATAAAAAATTAATTGGAGGGATTGTTGTTACTGGTGGTGGAGCTCAATTGAAACATTTAACACAATTGTTTGAATATATGACTGGTATGGATACAAGAATTGGATATCCAACAGAACATTTATCAAGCGCTAACACAATTGAAAATTTAACTAGTCCAATGTACTCTACAGGTATTGGATTGGTTATGAAAGGATTTGAGGATTTAAAAAGAAGAAGTCGTTCATTAAGTGCTTCTACTGATTTACCTGAAATTGAAGAAAAAACGAAGAAAAAAGAGAAAAAAGTTAATCAGGGTACTGATACTGGGAAGAGAGGAAGTTTCTTTGAAACGATTTTAAAGAGAGCAGGAGACTTTTTAAAAGAAGAAGATTTATAATTGACACATTCAAAATAGAAAAGACATGAGTATGGAATTCGATTTACCAAAAAACATTTCATCAATTATTAAAGTGATTGGTGTTGGTGGAGGTGGAAGCAACGCTGTAAACCACATGTTCAATCAAGGTATCAAAGGGGTTGATTTTGTTGTTTGTAACACCGACAAACAAGCATTGGATGTGTCTGCTGTGCCTTACAAAATTCAATTAGGTACTTCTTTAACTGAAGGTAATGGCGCAGGTGCTATCCCTGAAGTTGGAAGAAATGCAGCGATTGAAAATGTTGAAGAAATCCGTGACCTATTAGGAAAACAAACGAAAATGGTGTTTGTTACTGCTGGTATGGGTGGTGGTACTGGTACTGGTGCAGCTCCTGTAATTGCAGGTATTGCAAAAGAACAAGGAGTTCTAACGGTTGGTATCGTTACTGTTCCTTTCGGTTTCGAAGGGCGTAAAAGAAGACAGCAAGCTGAAGAAGGTCTTGAAGAAATGAGAAAAAATGTAGATACTTTGTTAGTGATCAACAACGAAAAGTTGCGTGAAATGACAGGGAATCTTACGATAAATAACGCATTCTCTAAAGCAGATGATGTATTAACTGTTGCTGCTAAAGGAATCGCTGAATTAATTTCAGTTACTGGTTCAGTAAACGTTGACTTTAATGATGTTTACACTGTAATGAAAGATTCTGGTGTTGCTATCATGGGTTCTGCAGCAGTAGATGGTGAAGATAGAGCGATCAGATGTGTTCAAGAAGCAATGAACTCTCCTTTATTAAATGATAATAACATCTATGGTGCAAAATATGTATTGTTAAACATTACATACGGAGACAAAGAGGTGTTAATGGATGAGATTACTCAAATTACGGATTATATCCAAGATGAAGCTGGTTCAACAGCTGATGTAATTTGGGGACATGGTTATGATCCTTCATTAGGTGATAAATTATGTGTAACATTAATTGCAACTGGATTTAAAACATCTCCAATCACGGGTTTTGAAAGAGCTCCGGAAAAGATTGTACGTCCTTTAGAACCAGAAGCTAAAAAGGAAATTACGCAACCTTTACAAAATCCTACGGAGTTAAATCAGGTACAAAATACATTTACAACTCAGACTACTTCTACTACAAGTGAGCCCTATTTAAAAGCGGAAGATCGTGTTGTACCTCAATCTCAACAACCTTCTAATTATACTCAAGTTGAAGTTCAACCTGTTGTTGAAGAACCGAAGAAAGTAGAGCCTGTTCAAGAAGTTAAAAATCCTGAATATGTTTGGGAAATTGATACAAATACAATCCAACAACCTCAAGTTCAACCTGAAGTAAAACCTGCTAATGAACCTGAAAAAATTGTTCACCAGCTAGATACAGATGATTTATATAACTTGGAACAAGCTACTACGAGAACGTCAAAAGTAGCTCCTTCGCAAGAAGACCAAACTAAGTTGAATGCAGAACGTATGCAAAGAATTCAAGCATACACTCAAAAATTAAAAAAAGCAGATGGTTTGTCTGAATTGGAAAAAGAGCCTGCTTACATTAGAAGAAACATTCAATTAGATAATTCAAAACCAAGTATTGACAGTAATAATTCTCGTTTTGGTGTTTCTGGTAATGGAGATAACAACTTGAGAAGTAATAATTCTTTTCTTCACGATAACGTAGATTAATATGAGTTTTGCAGAACAAATAAACGCAGATATCAAAGCAGCTATGCTTGCGAAAGAAAAAGAAAAATTAGCAGCTTTAAGAGACATAAAGTCAAAATTATTACTTGAGGCTACTTCTGGTTCGGGTAGTGAAATTTCTGACGAAGCTGGGATCAAAATTGTAATGAAATTACATAAGCAACGTATGGAAACATACAACTTATATAAAGAACAAAACAGAGAAGACCTTGCGCAAGAAGAATTGTTTCAAGCACAAGTATTAGAAGCATATTTACCTAAGATGATGTCTGAGGATGAAGTTCGCCAAGAAGTTTTAGCTACTATCGCTGCTACAGGTGCTAAATCTCCTCAAGAAATCGGTAAAATCATGGGAGTACTTTCTAGTAAATTAGCTGGTAAAGCAGATGGAAAAGTAATCTCTGCAATCGCAAAAGAAGAATTAGGAAAACTATAATTTTTTCTATCTCTAAATAGTGAAAGGGACGTTGGTAACAATGTCCCTTTTTTATTTTATAAAACTACTCCATCAAACTATTGACTAAAAACTAAACACTACCCACTAATCACTAAAACCACATTTATCAACAATCTCAAAACATTTGTTCGTTAATATTGTTAAAGGAATATCAGAGAAAAATTTTAAAATCATTTTCTCTTTCGTAAATTTGTAATAATTAATAAATTGATAATGGCGAATACTACTGAAAAATTAGCTTATAAGGTTAAAGATATTTCTTTAGCTGAATGGGGTAGAAAAGAAATTACATTGGCTGAAGCAGAAATGCCTGGTTTAATGTCTTTACGTGAGGAATATGGAGCTTCTAAACCATTAGCTGGTGCTAGAATTGCTGGATGTCTTCACATGACAATACAAACTGCTGTTTTAATTGAAACATTAGTTGAATTAGGAGCTCAAGTTTCTTGGTCTTCTTGTAATATTTTCTCTACTCAAGATCATGCTGCTGCTGCAATCGCTGCTGCTGGAATTCCAGTTTATGCATGGAAAGGAATGAATGAAGAAGAGTTTGACTGGTGTATCGAGCAAACATTATTCGCATTTGAAGGTGGTGAGCCTTTAAATATGATTTTGGATGATGGTGGTGACTTAACTAACATGGTTTTCGATCGTTTCCCTGAATTAGCGAAAAACATTAAAGGTTTATCTGAAGAAACTACAACTGGAGTTCACAGATTACACGAAAGAGTGAAAAAAGGTACTTTGTTAGTTCCTGCAATCAACATCAATGACTCTGTTACTAAATCTAAATTTGATAACAAATACGGATGTAAAGAGTCTTTAGTAGATTCTATCCGTCGTGCTACTGACGTGATGATGGCTGGTAAAGTGGCTATCGTTTGTGGTTATGGAGACGTTGGAAAAGGTTCTGCTGCTTCTTTGAAAGGTGCTGGTGCAAGAGTTATCGTTACTGAAATCGATCCAATTTGTGCTTTACAAGCTGCTATGGATGGATTTGAAGTGAAAAAATTAAGCAATGTTGTACATTTAGGAGATATCATCGTTACTACAACTGGTAACAAAGACATCATCGTTGGTGAACATTTCTTAAAAATGAAAGACAAAGCAATCGTTTGTAATATCGGTCACTTTGACAACGAGATCAATGTTGCTTGGTTAAACCAAAACTACGGACATACGAAAGATGAAATCAAACCTCAAGTTGATAAATATACGATCGAAGGAAAAGATATCATTCTTTTAGCTGAAGGTCGTTTAGTAAACTTAGGTTGTGCTACTGGTCACCCTTCATTCGTAATGTCAAATTCTTTCACGAACCAAACATTAGCTCAATTAGAGTTATGGTTACACTCAGATAAATACGAAAACCAAGTTTACGTATTACCTAAACATTTAGATGAGAAAGTAGCTCGTTTACACTTAGCTAAAATCGGTGTTGAGTTAGATGTGTTATCACAAGAACAAGCTGATTATATTGGTGT
Source organism: Crocinitomicaceae bacterium (assembly GCA_044370735.1). GTDB lineage: Bacteria > Bacteroidota > Bacteroidia > Flavobacteriales_D > Crocinitomicaceae > CANHVK01. The sequence goes on from JBILUY010000007.1 coordinate 25,465, forward strand.
AACTGTTGAAGGACCATACAAATCTGACGAATACAGATACTAAGAAATTAGTCTCGTTAATAGTTAAACCCGGCCTTGTGTCGGGTTTTTTTTTATTTTGTCCGGTTGAGCGAAGTCGAACTGTTTGTCCGGTTGAGCGAAGTCGAAACCCCCTCCCTTTGCTCCCTAATGCTTATTTTTACCAAAAATTATACGAATTCTAAATGAAACCCATCGAATTCTCATTTGTTTGAAAAAGAATCAAAAAAGAAAATACATTTGTTTCAGAAACAAATTAAAATTTAAGTATATGAAAAAGTTACTAATCGCATGTTTATTATTCTCTGGATGGGGAATGGCACAGAATATTGTATTTAAGGATTCAATTGTAAAACGAAACGTTGTTCTATCGTTTGATAAAAATTCAGATAAAGAGATTAGTGTAAGTGAAGCGAATAATGTAGACACATTAAATTTGTATGATCTTGGATATTCTATTGAAGATATATCAGATTTAGTAAATTTTCCAAATATTTCTTCGTTAAAAATTAGTGCTAACTTAATAGATTCAGTAAATATTAATTATTTGAAAAAATTAACCGCTTTTGATTGGGATTTATACAAAAAAGTAAAATACCTGAACTTGAATTCATCTTCTGTTAAAAAGTTGAGTTTATCAAATAATTATTATAAAACTTCTCTAAGTGATTTTCAACTTACAAATTTTCAAAATTTAGTAGATCTAAGTGTATCTGACTTTTTTATTGGAGATTTAAATATTGATTTGTTACAAAATTTAAAACATTTAAGCATTCGCAATTATTGGTATAATGATACTATTACAGAATCTTTAGATTTAACAAAAAATACAGAACTACAATTTCTATACGTATATGGGTGTCCAAATATTAAATCTTTAGATTTAACACAAAATTTCAAGTTGATTGATGTTCAATTAAATGGTCTTAAGTTAGTTGAATTACTTGATTTTTCAAACTGTCAACAAATTGATTATATAGATGTTATCGGATTTGATAAATTAACATATCTTAATGTCAAAAATGGAAAGATTGAAAGAGTTTCTTTTGAGAGAAATAATAACAGTATAAAATATATTTGTGCAGATGAAGTTCAACTTAATGAAATAGTTGACTCTTTAAAACTATTTGGGATGACTGCAGAAGTAAATTCTTATTGCTCTTTTACCCCAGGTGGATTATTCAATACAATTACAAGTAATGTGAAATTCGATGAAACAGGAAATTGTAATGGAAATGATAAATATCTATCATATACAAAATTCAGCATCGAAGATCAAAATGGTATTGGTTATTCAGTAACTGATAAAGATGGAATAGTTCAGTTTTACAAACAAAAAGGAACCTACAAACTAAATCCATTAATAGAAAATCCAAACTACTTTTTGATTTCTCCTCAATCGCTTAACTTTAGTTTGAACGATAATTCTGGTCACGATACCACCATCAATTTTTGTATTACACCTAACGGAGTTCACAAAGACCTTGAAGTTATTTTAGCACCTTATGGTTCTGCTCGTCCGGGTTTTGATGCAACTTATTTGGTTACTTATAAAAACAAAGGAAATCAAACACTTTCAGGTGATTTAAACGTAACTTACAACGAAGATGTTCTTGATTTTGTAAGATCTACTATGTCAACGAATACTAACGGGAATGTAAGTACAACATTTGCAGAGTTAAAGCCTTTTGAAGTGCGTGTTGATACGTTGGTGTTAAATGTAAATAGTCCAATTGAAACTCCTGCAGTTAATATAAATGATACATTAAAGTTCGTTGCAACAATCAATCCTACAAATGAAGATGAAACGCCAACGGATAATGTATTCGAATTAAACCAAAGAGTAGTTGGTGCTTATGATCCTAACTTAATCACTTGTTTACAAGGAAATGAATTAAAAACAACTGAAATTGGTAAAACATTACATTACACCATCGAATTCGAAAACACGGGTAATTACCCTGCAGAGAACATTGTAGTTGTTGAGGAAATAGATCCAAAAAAATACGATATAAACTCAATTCAAATTTTAAATTCTTCTCATCCAATGAAGTTTAGGGTAGAGGGAAATAAAGTAGAGTATTATTTCGAAAAAATTCAATTAGGAGAACACAAACACGGAAATATCCTGCTAAAATTGAATTCAAATGAAGAATTAAAAGAAGGAGATGATGTAACTAAACAAGCAAATATCTATTTTGACTACAACGCACCAGTTCAAACGAATAATGAAAAAACAGTTTACAGAGATTTAAAAGCAAGTATCGCTGATTTAAAAGAAGATGTAAGTATCAGTGTATATCCAAATCCTGGAAAAGGAAATGTGAATGTACGTGCTGCTAAAAATATTAAATCAATCGAAGTATATGATGTAAATGGAAGGGTAATAAAAACCAAAGTAGTTTCCTCAATCCAAACAGAGATTAATTTATCAGATGAAATGACAGGCGTATATTTCATCAAAGTAACTACAGAAGAAGGAGCAAACGTAATTAAATATCAAAAAGATTAAGTTCTGAAAATAAAAATGATAAAGGATTGATTTTAAAATCAATCCTTTTTTTTTACCCTATCTTTGTCAAAATTCATGCGAATTCTAAATGAAACCCATCGAATTCTCATTTGTTTGAAAAAGAATCAAAAAAGAAAATACATTTGTTTCAGAAAACAAATTAAAATTAAGAATATGAAAAAGTTACTTATCGCATGTTTATTCTTCTCTGGATGGGGAATGGCACAAAATATCACATTCAAAGATCAGGCCGTAAGATTAAATGTTATCTCAAAGTATGATAAAAATGCCGATAGTTTGATTGACCTTAGTGAGGCTGATAAAGTTGACACTCTTTATTTGTATGATAATCAATCAAATCCTATAGGTGATATTTCTGATTTAGTAAATTTTCCAAATATTTCAAAACTGATAATTAATGCACAATTAATCGATTCTGTTAATCTTAATTATTTGAAAAATTTAACACATTTTGGTTGGCAATTTCATAAAAAAGTAAAAAGTCTTGATTTGAATCCAAATTCAATTAATACCTTAGAATTTTGGCAAGGTGAGGAGAAAACCTCATTAACTGATTTAAATCTTTCAAAATATCCAAATATTGTTAAGTTATATATTGAAGATATATTAGTAGGAGATATAAAATTTGATTTCTGGCCGAAATTAAATCATTTAAGTATGAATCGTAACTATTTTAATACTGATACTACATTAAATTCAATAGATATATCAAAAAATTCTAATCTTCAATTTTTAAATATTAGAGGATATTCAATAAAATCAATAGATTTAACAAACAATTTGAAATTGTCGGATGTTATTTTCAATTTACTTCCTTCAGTAAAATCGTTAGATTTCTCCAAAAACATCGAATTGAAAACATTAAATATATATGGATTAGATTCT
>JBILUY010000106.1:0-9021 GCA_044370735.1 Crocinitomicaceae bacterium
TTTTTTCGTCTGTATTTTTTATTTACCTCATTTAAATGTTTTTTTTGCACAACTTAAGTTAGGTGGTTTAGGTGAATGGTTAAATAAACCAACCCCTGATTTTATAATAAATTACTTAAAATATATTTTCCAATTTTCGATTTGGAATTTTATTCTAATTCTTGCTATTATCTTTTATTCTTTGAAATCAAAAAAATACAACAATTTTATTTCTAAAAAGACTTTGTTGTTTTTTATTTGGTTTGCTACTTCTCTTATTATTGGTTATTTATATTCAGTTTATCGGGCACCTGTTTTGCAATACTCGGTCTTAATTTTTAGTACACCATTTATTTTTGGTGTTTTGTTTGGTGGTATAAACCAATTTAACAACAAAATCAACGCGTCCTTGGTATTCATTGTTTTACTACTTAATTCTAGTTTGTTAGTTTGGCATCGACAACATTATACATTGTTTAATGAGTCTTGTTATCGTCATTTTATAATTGACTATCCTAAGAAAATTTCTAAAGATAAAATTGCCTCTGTTTTTGATGTTGAATACTCACATAAAAACATTGTTAATCATTATATTCGTAAGTATCATTTTGAACAGAAAGTCTACTGGATGGAACAATTTTCAAAAATGAATGATTTTGTATCGTTTCTAAGAAATCAATCAAAATCAAAAAAATATTTTTATTACGCATCCGTATTTGATGCTGATCCTATTTATATTCAATTGATTAGAGATTATTTCCCATGTGTAGTTTTTCAAAATAATTATTATACTGGCTCTATTTATTTGTTTTCTAAAGATTTAAAAAGTAACTCTCATTATTTTTTGGATACAAATTTTCGATTAAAATCCTTTTTTGCAAAATCAGGCAGTGAATACACTAGTGGATTTGATATTCCGATTTCTAGGGTGACAGATAATCCAATGAATATTTTTGAAATCTCAATCAAAACAAATAAAAATTATCGAGGAAATGCAAGACTAGTAAGTTCGATTCAGATTGGAGATAGTGTTTTAGATTGGAGAAGTACAAGTTTTGATTCCTTATCAAAAAATTATATCCAAAATTATAGAAAGGTTTGCTTATCTGTAATGATGAATGATAATATTTTGAAACATAAATCTGCTATTTTAAAAACATATATTTGGAAGGAGATTTCAGACACTTTTACTATCTATGATTATTCAGTGAAAATTAGAAAAGGAAATAATAAACTCTATGGATTGTTTTATCCGTTAAATTAATTACCTTTTTCTATGAAAGAACTCTTTCAATAGTGAGCTACATTCTTCATCCATGATCCCGTTAGTAATTAAAGTCTTTGGGTGGAATAGTGAAGGAGTGTGACTACATGCACCTCGTTTTTCGTCCCTTGCTCCATAGACAATTTTGTCTATTTGTGACCAATATAATGCTCCTGCACACATACAACAAGGTTCTAAAGTGATGTAAAGAGTACAACCGTGTAAATATTTTGCTCCTAAAAAATTAGCTGCAGCAGTGATGCTTAACATTTCAGCGTGTGCAGTAACATCATTGAGTTGTTCTGTTTGATTGTGAGATCGTGCGATAATCTGATTATTTGCAACTATAACAGCACCTACAGGAACCTCACCCAAAGCGTAAGCTTTTTGAGCCTCCTGATAGGCTTGTTTCATAAAATAATTATCGTCAAACGGATTGATCATTGTTAATCATTCAATTTCAATACTGCTAAAAATGCTTCTTGAGGAACTTCTACACGACCTACTTGACGCATACGTTTTTTACCTTCTTTTTGTTTTTCAAGAAGTTTACGTTTACGAGAGATATCACCACCATAACATTTGGCTGTTACATCTTTTCGTAAGGCTTTTATTGTTTCACGCGCTATGATTTTAGCTCCAATGGCAGCCTGAATAGGAATTTCGAATTGTTGTCTTGGTATTAATTCTTTTAATTTGATACAGATTTTTTTACCTAAATCATATGCGTTACTTCTGTGAACTAAGGCCGATAAAGCATCAATTGGTTCGGCATTCAACATAATATCCAATTTTATCAAATCCGATTTTTTATATCCAATTGGATGATAATCAAAAGATGCATACCCTCTTGAAATCGATTTTAATCGATCGTAAAAATCAAATACAATCTCTGCTAGTGGCATTTCAAATGATAATTCAACACGGTCTTGTGTTAAATATACTTGGTTTTTAAGCTCTCCACGTTTTTCAATACATAAACTCATTACTTGACCAACATAGTCAGCTTTTGTAATTACTTGCGCTTTGATATATGGTTCTTCGATACTTGCCATGGAAGATGGATCTGGCAATTCTGAAGGGTTATTTACAATTATTGCCTTTTCAGGATCTTTTGTTAAATACGTGAAATAAGATACGTTGGGAACTGTAGTAATTACAGTCATGTTAAATTCACGTTCCAAACGTTCTTGAATTATTTCCATGTGAAGCATTCCTAAGAATCCACATCGAAATCCAAACCCTAATGCAGCTGAAGCTTCTGGTTCAAATACCAATGAAGAGTCATTCAGCTGAAGTTTTTCCATGGAATAACGTAGTTCTTCATAGTCATCTGTTTCAACTGGGTATATACCTGCGAATACCATTGGTTTTACATCTTCAAATCCTTTGATAGATGTTTCACATGGATTTGCTGCATTGGTTATTGTGTCTCCAACTTTAACTTCATTTGCTTGTTTGATACCTGATATAATGTATCCAACATCACCTGCTTTCACCTCATTTTTAGGAGATAAGTCCATTTTTAGAATTCCAACTTCATCTGCATTGTACGTTCTACCAGTATTGAAAAACATAACTTTGTCTCCTTTTTTAATAGTACCATTTAAGATTCGGTAATATGCGATGATACCTCTAAATGGATTAAAAACAGAGTCGAAAATCATCGCTTGTAAAGGTGCGCTTTCATCTCCTTTAGGTGGTTTGATTCTGTTGATAACAGCTTCTAATATTTTATCTACTCCCAGTCCAGTTTTACCTGAAGCAGGGATGATATCTTCTTTATCACATCCAATCAAATCAATAATTTGATCACTTACTTCCTCTGGCATTGCTCCAGGTAAGTCCATTTTATTAAGAACAGGGATAATCTCCAAATCGTGTTCTAGCGCTAAATATAAATTTGAAATCGTTTGTGCTTCAATTCCTTGAGATGCATCGACTATTAACAAAGCTCCTTCGCATGCAGCAATAGAACGAGACACTTCATAAGAAAAATCTACGTGTCCTGGCGTGTCTATTAAATTCAAAACGTAATCTTCACCATTGAATTTGTAATTCATTTGAATTGCGTGACTTTTGATCGTAATTCCACGCTCTCTTTCCAGATCCATGTCGTCAAGAGCTTGAGCTTGCATTTCTCGATCGGAAATAGTTCCTGTTGTTTGTAAAAGTCTATCAGCCAAGGTGCTTTTACCATGGTCAATGTGTGCGATAATACAGAAGTTACGTATGTTTTTCATTTATTGATGTTTCAAATTACTTTAACTAACAAATTTAAAGTAAAAAATCATCAAAAACTATTTGTATAAGTTTTAAATACAAAGATTTTCTATAATTCGTTAATATGTTTGTTTGAAAAATTTATTTTTCTAACTTTATAAATTTGCGTAGTGATGCGTATGTTTATTTGGTCTAATGGAGAATGAATATATAAAATTTTGGTTTGAAGATGGGATTCTATGTTCGGAATACAAAATTCCGTATAACATGGACTTAGAAGATTCAAAAAAAATTTATGAATTAAGAGAAAAAATCTCTGGTGATGAAGATCAATTTTTTTGTTACGATATTTCGAATTTAAGGTCAATGTCAAAAGAAGCAAGAGTTTATGGTTCAAAGTATGGTATGAATAAAATTGCTGCTTCAGCCGTAATAGTAAATTCTTATTTAACAATGCTTTTGTATAATGTTTTTTTGAACTTACATAAAGTTGATATCCCTGTTAAAGCATTTAAAAATAAAGAAGAAGCGATTATTTGGTTAAAAAAAGTGAAAGAGACCAATGGAACAAAATAAAATTAAAGAATTACTTGAATTAGTAAGGTCAATAAACAAAGATGAATTTAAAAATGAAGTAACTTCTGAAAATTCTTATGATGATTTATTGAAAGAAATACAGTTTTTAAAAAGTAAAATTCAGAATGATCATCAAAAATCAGAAAAGATATTAGAGCACATTACTCAAATTGCATCTGGAGATCTATCACAAACCATAGATGTTCTTGGTGATGATTCCATCATTGATGCAATATCCATGGGAATTAATGTCTTTACGGAAGAATTAAGAGATTCAACCATTTCCGTAGATGAATATAAAGATACGTTAAATGCCTTACCCTATGTTATTTGGGCATCAAATACAGATTTCTCTAAAGTTTTATATGTAAACGATTCTATTTCACAAATTTTTGGAGTTTCATCTTCAGAGATGTTAGCGAACAAAAATCTTTGGGTAGATCTGATACATCCTGAAGATAGAGCATATGTTGAAACAAAATTTGATGAATTTTTTGAATCAGGGCATTTTGAAGTAAAATATCGTTTAATTAAACCAACAGGTGAGGAGGTATGGATACTAGATCAAGCTAAATTTTTGTTTGATAATGAAGGGAAAAAATATAGAATTGTTGGTATATGTAAAGATATCACATTACAAGAAAGAAATAATAAGAAAATAAAAGAGTCTTCGCAAAAACTTTTACATGCTCATCGTGTCGCAAATATGGGCCATTGGGAATTAAATGTGAATGAAATGTCGGCTATATGGACCGAAGGAATGTATGATATTTTTGAAATTGATTCGAATATTGAAGGCGAAGAGCTTTTTAAATTAATAAATCAATGTATTCATCCTGAATTTATTGATAAAGTAAATGGTTTTATAAAACAAGCAATTAGTTCAAATCAAAAAGTTGATTTTATATATGAGATTTTGACTTTAAAGACAAAGTCGATTAAGGTGTTACATTCTTTTGCTGAACCTATTTTAGATTTAAATGGAAAAGTTGTTTCATTGAGTGGGATAACACAAGATATTTCTGAAAAAAGTTTCAGAGAAAATAAGATAAAGGAAACAAATAAAAGATTAGAGGATGCACAAAAAATTTCAAAAATTGGAAGTTGGGAGTGGGATTTAATCACACATGATTTAGTTTGGTCTAAACAACATTACGTTATTTTTGAAATTCCTTATGATACACCAAAAGATGTTCTTTATCAGGAGTATAGGGGTAAAATTCATCCAGATGATCTTGCTGAATTAGATCCAATTATCGAGGCTTCAGTTAAGTCTGGCGAAGGCTTTGAGTACGTTCATCGTGCAATTATGGATGATGGCAGAATTAAATATGTTAAAGGTATTGGGAATTTAATTAAAAATAAAAAAGGCGAAATTGTATCATTCCAAGGTACAGCTCAAGATATTACTGTTGAATATAAAAAGCAAGCTTTAGATGATTTTATAGTCGATATTTCTAGATCTATCTTATATCAAGGTAAAGAATCTGATTTTTATAACAAAATATTAGCAGGAGTTTTAAATTTGCTTGATAGCGAATATGGTTTCATAGGAGAGGTTTTTTCTGATGAATTGACAAATTCTCCTTTTTTAAGAACCTATGCATTAACTAATATCTCTTGGAATGAAGAGACCAAAAAGTTTTATGATGATAACGTTCAAAAAGGATTGGAATTTAGAAATCTGAATACTCTGTTTGGTTATGCTTTAAAACATAAGGAGATTGTTATTTCTAATGATCCTTTAAATGATCCTCGAAAAGGAGGCTTACCTCACGGTCATCCTCCCTTAAATGCTTTTTTAGGGATTCCCATTTTTAGTGGTGCTGAATTAGTTGGAATGATTGGTGTAGCTAATAAAAAGGGTGGTTATGATGAAAATGATATTTCTCATATTTTACCTTTTACTTCTTTATTTGGTAGTATAATTCAATCAAATAAAATTGAAAGAAATAAACTTGCTTTAGAATTAGAAAACAATAAAATACGTTCTGAAATTCAGAATTTTTTCAATATGTCATCTGATTTTATGGCTATTGTATCACCTGATGGTTATTTCGAACGAGTAAATCAAACATTTAATTCTAAACTCGGTTATGAAGATGGTGAGTTAATAGGAAAGCATGTAACTACTATTATTCATCCTGAAGACCTTCCGGAAGTGGCTAAAGATTTTGAAGAGGTATCTAGAAATAGAGATATAACCTTTATCGAAAATGATTTAAGGTATATTTCTAAAAATAATCAAATATTTTGGGTGAACTTTAAAATTGTCATAGATCATGTTCAAAATAAACATTATGTATCTGGTAGAGATATTACCCAGCAACGAATTCAAGATTTAAAATTAAAAGAAGCACTGCATTCTGTTCAAGAATACAAGTATGCATTAGATCAAATTGCCATAGTATCTACCTCTGATTTACAAGGTAATATTTTAACTGCAAATGATAAATTTATTGAGATTTCTGGTTACAGTTTAGAGGAGCTAGTTGGTCATAATCATAATGTTGTAAATTCTGGATATCATGATAAAGCAGTATTTGAAGATTTATGGAAGACGATATCTTCAGGTAAAATTTGGAGAGGTGAAATTTGTAATAAAAAGAAGAATGGTGAAAATTATTGGGTAGATTCACTTATAGTTCCCTTCTTAGATGAAAATCATAAACCTTTATGGTACTTTTCAATTAGATATGATATAACAGAGAAAAAAGCGCAAGAGAATTTAGTTTCTTTAAATATAGAATTACAAAAAGAAAAAGAAATAGCGGAGCAAAAAACAAGATTGAAAGAGCGATTTTTAGCTAACATGAGTCACGAAATTCGTACTCCGATGAATTCAATTTTAGGGTTAAGTAACTTGATGGAAAAAGTTGGGACACTTAATCCAAAACAAATGGATTATATAAAAACGATCAAACTAAATTCTAAAAACTTATTAAATATCATCAATGACATTTTAGATTTATCTAAAATCGAAGAAGGTAAATTAGAATTGGAAAATGCTACTATTGATGTTAGAGAACTTGTCGTAAATACGGTGAAAACACTAACACTAACAGCTCATAAGAAAAAGATAGATTTGTTTTCTGAAATTGATGTTCAAATACCTCACACAGTTTTAGGTGATTCTACTCGATTAAATCAAGTGATTCTTAACTTGACTAATAATGCGATAAAATTTACAGATAAAGGTTCTGTTACAATTAAAGTAATTTCTTTAAATAAAACAGTAAATGATATTGCTATTCGATTTGAAATCGTTGATACTGGTATTGGTATTGAATCTAGTAAAGTAGAAAAAATTTTTGAGCCGTTTACGCAAGAAAAATCTTCTACGACAAGATTATATGGAGGTACAGGTTTAGGACTTACTATTTCAAATCAAATTATTCAAGCTTTCGGAAGTGAAATTAAAGTGAAAAGTGAAGTAGGAGTAGGATCTGTATTTTATTTTGATATTGTATTTAATTATAAAGATGATACCATAAAACAAGATTTAGAAACTCCTGAACAGGAATATGTTGATCTTCCTATTTTAAAAGGAGTTTATTCAATTTTACTCGTTGAAGATAACCCATTTAATCAGATGGTCGCTGAAGATACTTTGAAAGATTGGTATGGTGAGTTTAAAATTGACATAGCTGAAAATGGTCTAATTGCTTTGGATTACTTAAGAGAGAATAAATATGATCTTGTATTGATGGATATTCAAATGCCCGAATTAGATGGGCATCAGACAACAGTGAAAGCAAGAAAAGAATTAAATATTGAAACTCCAATTATTGCAATGACAGCACAAGCAACACCAGCAGAGATTCAAGCATGTATGATTAGTGGTATGAATGATTACATTTCAAAGCCATTCGATGAAAATAAGTTATTTGCAACTATTACAAAGTGGTTACATAAAACCAATTAATTAAATGATAGAAAAAGAAAATACCTTGAGAAATAAAGAAGATCTCAAATTATATAGAGGCTTATTATTAGTTACTTTAATATTGTATCCAATATTTGGTCTAGTTAATGTATATGTTTTACCTGAAGCACACGAAGATACAACGATTTTAATTCAACGTTGTGTCTTTAGTTTATTGATTGGTGTTTTCTTGATTCTTTCATATAAATCAGAAGTTATTGCTAAAAAATTCTATCTCGTAATTAGCTCGTTTGTTTATTTAGGAATGAGTCATTTACTGTTAATAGGTTATTTAAAAGGGTTTTATATAGATCATTTAGCAGGTATCTTGTTGGTTTTGGTTGGAACATCATTAGTTTTTAGAAGACATGCTCATCTTAATTATTATCTAATTTATGTTGCACTTGCAATCACTTTTGTAGCACATTTTGCTCCAAAAACAGAATTATCACCAATTATAATTTCAGCAGTATTTATTTCAATTGCATTAGTATTATTTATAGGAATTAATTCTAAAATTCGAGCTGAAATTCGATTAAGACATAACGAAGCAAATTTGACTGCATTGACGGAAAATACGTCTGATATGATATGGTCAATAAGTACCAAATATATGATACTTACTGCTAATTCTATGGCTAGAAAAGTTTTAGGCAAGATTGGGATAGAAGCAATTCCTGGTAAATATCTAGAAATAAGTAAGTATCCTGACTTTAATCGTGCTGATTGGAAAGGATATTATCAAAGAGCATTAGATGGTGAAATTTTTAAGGTAGTTAGATATAATCCTGAATCTGGTTTAACCTATGAACATTCATTCTATCCTATTAAAAATAGATCCGGAAAAGTAAAAGGTACTTGTGTTTATTCAAGAGACATTTCATCATTAGTCGAAAAAGAACGTAATTTATCTGGTGCTCAAAAATTAGCAAAAATTGGAAGTTTTAGTAGGAATTTTAAGACAGGAGTTTATACTTGGTCAGATTATATGTATGAGCTATTTCAAGTTTCTAAAGAAGAAGATTTGAGTAAACTTGATATGAAGCAATACATT
>JBILUY010000145.1:0-6577 GCA_044370735.1 Crocinitomicaceae bacterium
CAATGAATTGTCCTCATCACTGTGAAATTTTTAAATCTAAACCAAGATCTTACAAAGATTTACCTGCTCGTTTTGCTGAATTCGGGACAGTATATCGATATGAACAAAGTGGTGAATTACATGGGTTAACCCGTGTGAGAGGATTTACTCAAGATGATGCTCATATTTTCTGTACACAAGACCAAGTAAAAGAAGAATTTAAAAAAGTAATCGATTTAGTTTTATACATATTCAAAACATTAAAATTCGATAACTTCAAAGCACAAGTTTCTTTAAGAGACCCTAATAATCCTACTAAATATATTGGTAGCGATGAAAATTGGACAAAAGCAGAAAATGCAATTATTGAAGCAGCAGCTGAAAAAAATCTACCAACTGTTGTAGAATATGGTGAAGCCGCATTCTATGGACCAAAATTAGATTTTATGGTTCAAGATGCACTAGGACGTGAGTGGCAGTTAGGAACAATCCAGGTAGATTATAACTTACCAGAACGTTTTGAATTAGAATATACAGGAAGCGACAACCAAAAACACAGACCGGTAATGATTCATAGAGCTCCTTTCGGATCTATGGAAAGATTTGTTGCTGTTTTATTAGAACATTGTGCTGGAGACTTCCCATTATGGTTAACAACTGACCAAGTAAGTATTTTACCAATTAGTGAGAAGTTTAACGACTATGCAGAAAAAGTTTCTAAATTCCTAAATAATTACGATATTCGCGCATTCGTTGACGATCGAAATGAGAAAATTGGTAAAAAAATTCGTGAATCAGAATTGAAAAAAATACCTTTTATGCTTGTTGTTGGAGAAAAAGAAATGGAAAATGAAGAAGTTTCTGTGAGACAACGCGGTAAAGGTGATTTAGGTTCATTAAGCCTAGAAAATTTCATTAAGACTGTAAACGAAGCTATTAACGAAGAACTTTCAAACAACTCTAAATAACTGAATGAGAAAAGAACCAAGAAAAAAAACAGGTCCTGCTCAAGAAGAGCAACAACACAAAATTAACAATGGTATTTCTGCTAGAGAAATCCGTTTGGTTTTAGAAGGAGAAGAACCTAAAGTAATGTCAACTTCTGAAGCATTAAGATTAGCTGAAGAACAAGAAATGGATTTGGTTGAAATCTCACCAAATGCAGTACCTCCTGTTTGTAAAATCATGGATTATAGAAAATTCTTGTATAATCAAAAGAAAAAACAAAAGGAATTAAAAGCAAAGCAAACTAAAGTTGTTGTAAAAGAAATTAGATTTGGTCCGAATACAGATGAACACGATTTCCAATTCAAATTAGCACACGCTAAAAAATTCTTGGAAGAGGGTTCAAAAGTGAAAGCATATGTATTCTTTAGAGGTCGTACGATTGTTTTTAAAGATCGTGGTGAGATTTTATTATTACGTTTTGCTCAAGAAATTGGTGAGATTGGAGTATTAGAATCTATGCCAAAATTAGAAGGTAAAAAGATGATTATTATGATCAACCCTAAAAAGGGTCATAAATAAGAACTTGATATAGAAAGGTAAACTAAAAAAGAAAAGAAATGCCTAAAATGAAAACTAAATCCAGTGCGAAAAAGAGATTTACGATCACTGGAAGTGGCAAAATTAAAAGAAAGCATGCTTTCAAAAGCCACATCTTAACAAAGAAAACAACAAAACAAAAAAGAAATTTGACTCATGCAGGATTAGTACATACTTCTGATGAATCAAATATCAAGTTACAATTGTGCATGAAGTAATTCATCGCAGGTTCTAATGTTTAACCCAGTATTGAAGTACATTAAGCTATCTGAAATAGAGATACACTTCATATTAAAAAACTAAAATTATGCCTAGATCGGTAAACCACGTAGCTTCAAGAGCTAGAAGAAAAGCAGTATTAAAATTAGCCAAAGGTTACTTTGGAAGAAGAAAAAACGTTTGGACAGTTGCGAAAAACGCAGTTGAAAAAGGGTTGAATTACGCCTATGAAGGTCGTAAACAAAAGAAAAGAAATTTCCGTTCTTTATGGATTGCTCGTATTAATGCAGGTGCTCGTCAACATGGATTGAGCTACTCTCAATTTATGGGTGCACTTCACAAAAGTGGTATTGAATTAAATCGTAAAGTATTAGCTGATTTAGCTCTTAACCACCCTGAAGCTTTCAAAGCTGTAGTTGAAGCTGTAAATAAATAATAGTAATCTTTATACTTTCTATATCATGAAAAAGGAGGCTTTCGCCTCCTTTTTTTTATTTATATCGTTTCTTTCGTTTTTTCAATCATATTTGCCAGAAAATCTCTTGCTCTAAACAATTGAGCTTTTACAGTTCCCAATGGTAAATCTAAACGTTCAGAAATTTCTTCATAACTTAATTCATCAAAATAACGCAACTCAACCAATTGTCTATATCTTGGTTTAAGTTTAGTTACTAATTCTCTCATTAATTTTACTTTCTGATTATGAATTACCGCCTCTTCTGGATTATGGTTATCTGCGCTTTTGTCAAAATAAATTATCTCTCCATCATCAGTTGTGTACCCTGTATCCATTGAGGTTACTTTAATTCTTTTCTTACGAATAAAATCAATACAATTATTTGATGCAATTTTGAACAACCAAGTACTGAAAGCATAATTAGGAGAATATTGATTTAATCTGCTAAAAGCTTTCCCAAATGCTTCTATAGTCAAATCATCAGCATCGTCTTGATTCTTCACCATCTTATACATCATAAAATAGATTGAATCACGATAACGATCCATCAACTGTGCATATGCCTGCTGACTACCATTTCTTGCTGCTTCTAATAAAATTAAATCAGCTTTTGCTTTGTCAGATAAATTATCTCCTATTTCCATTTATTACCCTTAAAATCAGAAGTATAATAAATAATTGGCATCAAAATTGTATATACTAAATCTAATACTGGTATCCATTTTATTAAATCATTTTGTCTAATTTTTTTAAAACAAAATCCTAATATTAACCATTTCACCATAACTAGAGAAAGAACAAATGTTGATGTCAAAATTCTATATTCTGAATCAAACAATAAAATAACAAAAGAAATAAGTGCTAAAATCAACGTAAGTGGATATATTCCTAACATTATTTTTTTAATAACCCCATATCTTGTCGAAGTAGTTAAATGGCGTGTCTTTTGAAGTACCCATTCAGCAAAGGTTGATTTTGGCTCTGAAACGGTATATGAATCTTCATGAAGAACAACCTGAATATCTGCATTTGCAGCAACTTCTTGAACAAATAAGTCATCATCCCCTGAACTCAAAGCATAATGTGATTTGAAACCATTCACAGATTTAAAAAGAGATTTGGTATAGGCAATATTTCTTCCAACCCCCATGTATGGAATCTTAGCTAATGCAAATGAAAAATAATTTATTGCAATAAAAATAGTATCAAAACGAATAATTTTATTTAAAAAACCTTCTTTTGAACTGTAAGGACTAAAACCTAAAACTAAATCTTTTTGATATACAAAAGATGAAGCCATTTGATAAATCCAATTGGTAGTTAAAGGTTTACAATCTGCATCAGTTAATAATAAATGTTCGTATTTAGCTGCTTTAACCCCAAGTGTTATTGGTAATTTTTTACCTATTCTAATATGTTTACTTTTTTCAATTTCAACAACTTTAAGATTCGGGTATTTCATTTTATAAGCATTCAAAATATGATATGACTCGTCTATTGATTGATGATTAACAACAATGACTTCAAAATCTGGATAATTCTGCTCCAAAATAAAAGGTAAATTATTAAATAAATTATCAGACTCATTTCTTGCAGCAATAATTATTGAAACGGGAGGTAGTTTAGAATCTAAGTCAGTTTTTGTTTTTTTAATCTTAGCAAAAACAAGTCTAGTGTAGAAAAACAAAATAAAAATCATGTGAACAAAAACATTCACAAAAAAGAATAAGAATAGAAAAAAGTAAAAATTTATTTCGAATTCAGGTAAAAATTGCATCTATTTTATGTTTTAGCAAAATAATCCATACTAGTAGATTAATTAATACGACTATCTTTGCAGAATTAAAGAGCAAATATATGCATTTTGAACTTCTTCATACCGATTCTAAGTCAAAAGCTAGAGTTGGTAAACTACATACTGACCATGGGATTATTGAAACTCCAATATTTATGCCAGTTGGAACTGCCGGAACTGTAAAAGGGGTTCATCAAACCGAGTTAGAGAAAGATATTCATGCTCAAATAATTTTAGGTAACACCTACCATTTATATTTAAGACCTGGTATTGATGTTATAAATCAAGCAGGTGGTTTACATAAATTTATTAATTGGAAAAGACCGATTTTAACAGATAGTGGCGGCTATCAAGTTTATTCTCTTTCTAATTCTAGAAAATTAAATGAGCAAGGTGTAACTTTTCAATCACATATAAATGGAAGTTACCATACGTTTACTCCAGAAAAAGCAATTCAAATTCAACGTAACATAGGCGCTGATATTATCATGGCTTTTGACGAATGTACACCCTACCCTTGTGATTATCAATATGCAAAAAACTCAATGTATATGACCCATCGTTGGCTAGATCGTTGTATTGAAGAAATGAAACGAAGTGAACCACTATATGGGTATAACCAAGCACTTTTCCCAATTGTTCAAGGAAGTACTTACAAAGATTTAAGGACTGAATCGGCTGAAACAATTGCATCAAAAGATGCTATAGGTAATGCTATTGGAGGTCTATCAGTTGGTGAACCGGATGAAGAACTTTATGGAATGACAGATCTTGTCTGTTCCATTCTTCCAAAAGACAAACCTCGCTATTTAATGGGTGTTGGTACTCCCGTGAATTTACTCGAATGTATTGCTATGGGTGTAGATATGTTTGATTGTGTGATGCCCACAAGAAATGCTAGACATGGTCTTTTATTCACTTCTGAAGGAACTATCAATATCAAAAATGAAAAATGGGAAAAAGATTTTTCACCAATTGATCCAAACGGAACTGCTTCAGTAGATCATTATTATACAAAAGCTTATTTAAGACATCTAATCAAAGCAAAAGAAAATTTAGGCATTCAAATTGCTTCAATTCATAACCTTGCTTTTTATTTAAAATTAATGAAGGATGCTCGAGAAAAAATTCTTGATGGTACATTTTCTACTTGGAAAGATATGATGGTCAAAAAATTAAATGTTCGTCTCTAATGAAATTAACCATTTTAGATAAATATATAATCAAAAAATTTCTATCAACATATTTCTTTATGTTAGGAGTGATTATGTTATTATCAATGGTTTTTGATATTTCAGCAAGACTAAGTGAATTTATAGATAATAATGCTCCAATAAGCGCAATTTTCGTTGAATATTATCTTAACTTTTTGATTTATTATGGAAATACTTTTTCTTCATTAATAATATTCATTGCTGTAATTTGGTTTACAGCAAAAATGGCACAAGAGTCTGAAATTATACCTATGCTTTATAGTGGCCGACCATTTACCAGGATTATCAGACCCTATATGATTAGTGCTACATTATTATGTTTAATTTCCATTGTTCTAAACTTATATATTTTACCACTTTCAAATAAAATTAGACTTGGTTTTGAAGAAAAATATTATCGTGAAAGAATCTCAATTGAGAATTTTCATGCTGAGTTAAAAAACAATCAATATGTTTATTATACCAACTATAATAGTGATGAAGGATTATTTTACGATTTTAATCTTGAGAAGTGGGATTCAAAAAATAAACCCGAATTATACATTCGCGCTAAAAATGTACAATACATTAATCAAAAAGGGATTTGGCGTTTTAGGGATTGTTATGTAAGAAAAATTTCAAAGCAAGATGAAAACCTTAAATTTTATTCACAACTAGATACCACGTTGAATTTTAAAATACTGGATATAGCTCAAAGAGACAATCGAGCAGAAACAATGACCCAAAA
The DNA here is from genome assembly GCA_044370735.1 of Crocinitomicaceae bacterium. Classification (GTDB taxonomy): domain Bacteria; phylum Bacteroidota; class Bacteroidia; order Flavobacteriales_D; family Crocinitomicaceae; genus CANHVK01. Next base: position 5,937 of record JBILUY010000145.1, read on the forward strand.
TGAGTTAATAAAATACATAAAAGAAGAGGAAAATAAAGGATCACCCAACATCCCTATGTATAAAATTACATTATATGAAAGAACTTCTTTACCTTTTGCGACTTATGTATTAACAATCATAGGAGTAGCTGTTTCATCTAGAAAAAAAAGAGGAGGTATTGGTTTAAATATTGCAATAGGTTTAGGATTTGTTTTTATTTATATTTTTGCAATGAAAGTAATGAATGTAGCAGCAATCAAAATAGGTTTTCCTCCTATTGTTGCTGTTTGGATCCCAAATTTTATATTTGCAATTATTGCATTCCTTTTGTATAAACTCGCCCCAAAATAAATTACTATGTTTGGATTTGATCAAAATGAATTATTTAAGAATTTGCAATTAGCATCTGAGGAAAGCAAAAGAAAGCTTTCAGAAACAATTGTATCAGGAGAATCTGGAGGAGGATTAATTAGACTTGAATTGGATGGAAATAGGAACTTCAAATCCTTTACATTAAACACTTCTTTAGAAAACATGGAAAAAGAAGATTTAGAAGACTTGCTATCAGTGGCTTTAAAAAGAGCATTGGAAAATGCAAATGAAGTTAATGAAAAAGAAATGTCAAAATCTGCTTTAAATTTTCTTCCAAAATTCTAAGATG
>JBILUY010000107.1:0-8845 GCA_044370735.1 Crocinitomicaceae bacterium
ATTGATGCAATAAGCACCCTCATTGAAATTGCTAACAAATTAGAATTGAATATCGAAGAGGTCGTTGAAACCTTGAATAGTGCTGCATTTTCTAACGACGTTGATAAAGATATTTTTGAAGCGCAACAAATTGGCGTTCGAGGGGTACCGTTTTTTGTCGTGAATAGAACGCACGCAATTTCCGGAGCACAACCCACAGAAGTATTTATGGAAACCATCAAACAAGCAATAGAACACAAAAATGCTTCTGTTTCCAAAACAGATGGAGCTTCGTGCGATGTTGATGGGAATTGTTAATTCAGCGAATTTCTAATTTTTATCATTTTTCCATTGACAAATTAACTTTACTTTCACACTCTAAAATTACTTTGATGAAAACTCGTATCATCTTCTTACTAGTTCTTGCTATCGTTGGAATTTATGTATCATTTAAGATTAAGACTTCCCACGAAAACAAAAAAGTGCTTCCCGTTTTTAATCCCATCGATATGAAAGAGGAAATGGTTGACAGTTCTATTCAGCGTGTTGGATATGGACATACCATTGGAAATTTCGCTTTCTTAAATCAAGATGGAAAAACGATCACCCAAGAAGATGTAAAAGGTAAGGTATTTGTCGCTGAATATTTTTTCACGACCTGTGGAACGATTTGTCCAAGAATGAACAAACAAATGCAACGTGTTCAAAAACAATTTGCTAATAATCCGAAAGTAAAAATATTAAGTTTTACCGTAATGCCTGAAGTCGATACAGTAGAACAAATGAAACGCTATGCTACTGGTCACAAAGCAATTTCAGGACAATGGCATTTCTTGACAGGTGATAAAAAAGAATTATATAGTCTTGCTCGTAAATCATTTTTTGTCTTGAAACCAGCCGAAGCTGAAAATTTAGGTGATGCTGGAAGCGATTTTATTCACACAAACAATTTCGTTTTGGTAGACCAAGAACTACAAATCCGTGGTTATTATGATGGTACATCAGACAAAGACGTATCCGTTTTATTGAAAGATATGGAATTGTTATTGGAAGAAGGGAAATAATTTTCGGATGTAATTAACAATCCACCTATCATAAATTAAAATCAACCAAACCTTTACCATTCGTTTTAGGCTTATTTTTGCGCAAAACAAAAAATTATGTCAAACGAAAAAACCAATTACGGAGCCTTATTTACCTTAATTACCGTTTTCTTTTTTTGGGGATTTATCGCCGCTGGAAACAGTGTTTTTATTCCTTTTTGCAAACATTATTTTGAATTAGATCAATTTCAAAGTCAGTTAATTGACTTCGCTTTCTACTTTGCCTATTATGTAGGAGCATTAGTTCTATTCATCATTGGAACAGGAAAAGGAAGCGATCCTGTTGCTAAATGGGGATACAAAAACAGCATAGTCTATGGATTGTTGTTTTCTGCATTAGGTGCAGGGGCAATGATTATTTCCGTTTACAATAATGTTTTTACCGGAATGTTATTCGGGTTATTCATCGTAGCATTGGGATTTTCACTGCAACAAACTGCTGCAAATCCGTTTATGATTTCCTTGGGAGACGAAAGTACAGGTTCAAACCGAATTAGTTTGGGAGGTGGAATAAATAGTTTAGGTACTACCATAGGTCCATTAGTAGTTGCGCTTGCGCTTTTTGGATCTGCTGCTGTTTCAGAAGAAGATATTCAATCGTTAGGTTTAGATAAAGTCATTTTATTATACATCTGCGTTGGGTTGTTATTTGTTGGAATTGCTGCTTTGTTTGGTTTTTCTAAAAAATTACCATCAGGAAAAAGTGAAGCAAAAACAGAGAGTGCATCCAAAGCATTACGCTCATTATTAATTATTACAGGTTTACTAATTGTGTGTTTTGCCCCTGTTTTTAGTAGTTACAAAAGTGACGAAGCTCTTCAAATTTTAAATAAAGAGGAACAAATCAAAAAATTGGAAAATTTAGTTTCTAATTCCAATACTATTGCTATTCTTGAAAATGAAATCACAAAACTACGTGAACCGCTTGAGCAAGAACGTATGATTTGGTTGAGTTTAGGTTTAGCAGTGGTTGTAATAGGTTTATTGGTTTCTTTAAGTCGCTCGAAAAAAAATCCATCGGGATGGGGAGCGATGCAATACCCACAGCTTATTTTGGGAATGTTAGCCATTTTTATTTACGTGGGTGTAGAAGTTGCTGTTGGAAGTAATTTAGGAGAATACCTCAAACATCAAATGGATTTAAATGCATCCCAAATCGCACCTTATGCAGCATTGTATTGGGGAAGTTTGATGATAGGTCGCTGGGCAAGTGCAATCCACGCATTTGAATTGAAAGAAAAAACAAAACATATTTTAACGATAGTAGTTCCGTTTGTGGCTTTTGGAGTTGTGTTGGGTTTAACTTCATTAGCAGGACACGATGTAAGTGATTTATATGCTTATATTGTGTGTGTTGTAATTCAAATTATTGGGTTTTACTTGGGCAAAAACAAACCAGCACGCACACTAATGATATTTAGTTTATTAGGATTAGTTGCAACCGTAATCGGTTTTACCACTGCTGGAATTGTTTCTGTTTACGCCTTGTTGAGTGTAGGATTATTTTGTTCGATTATGTGGCCGTGTATTTTCTCATTAGGATTAGGAGGACTAGGAAAATACCAAGCGCAAGGTTCTGCATTCTTAATTATGATGATTTTAGGTGGTGCCATTATTCCACCGCTACAAGGAAAATTAAGTGATATCATCGGTATTCAACCTTCGTTTATCGTTGGTACAATTTGCTTTATCTACCTCACTGTATTTGCATTTGTCGTGAAAAGAATGCTTAATAAACAAGGATTGGATTTTGAATAAATTATTTAAAACCAATCTAAATAAGAACTTATCGTCAACTCGTTTGTTCTAACTATTAAATTTGTTGTCAATTATTAAAAATTTTTAACTAAAATGAGTAAATCTGCGTTATTAAAGTCCTCGTTAGCCAAAAAATATTGGATGGCTGCAACAGGATTGTTTCTCTGCCTATTTTTGGTGGGGCACTTACTGGGTAACTTGCAATTGATTTTCAAGGCAGGTGAAGAAGGAAGAAGAGCGTTTAATGAGTATGCGTACTTCATGGCCCACAATCCATTAATTAAAGTGATGTCATGGATTACATACATCTCTATTTTATTCCACGCTATCGATGGTATTTTATTAACTATTGAAAACAAAAAAGCGAGACCAGTGAATTATGCTTACAGCAATCCAAAAGCAAATTCTCGTTGGGAATCGAGAAACATGGCGCTTTTAGGAAGTTTAGTATTGATTTTTATCGCTTCACACATGGCTCATTTTTGGTATAAAGCGAAAGTGAAAAGTGATATGAAATTACATACAGTTTCTAAAATTGAAGAAAAAATGATTGGTCAAGATCCTATGTCTGGACAACCTATTACAGATCAATTTAGAACAACGTATGTCTTAACAACTAAAGGTAATTACGAATTGGTATCAACATTTTACATTAAAGAAGGTAAATATATTGACATGAATTCTGGCAGCTTTGCAACTGACTCATTATCAGCAGCTCCTTTTAGTGTTAAAGACCACACAAAACTTGTTAATAAAAATGATTTACAAGTAGCAGAAGGATATAAAGATTTACATTCAGTAGTAGTTGCATTTTTTACAGGTAAAAAAACAAATGGTGTTGAAGGAAATTCTTTAGCTATTGCAGCAGTAATATTCTATGTTATTTCAATGATTGTATTGTCTTATCACTTATTACATGGATTTGCATCAGCTTTCCAATCATTAGGATTAAGACATCCAAAATACACAAACTTGATTGCAATTGCTGGTAAAGTATTTGCGTTTGTGATTCCATTTGCATTCGCTATTATTCCTGTATTACTTTACATTAATAGATAATCTTATTAAACTATATTTAGTATGTCAATATTAGATTCAAAAATACCGGAAGGTCACATTTCAGAGAAATGGACTAACCACAAAAACCACCTTAAATTAGTTGCACCAAACAACCGTCCTAAAATCGATGTAATCGTTGTAGGAACAGGATTAGCAGGTGCTTCAGCTGCTGCGTCTTTAGGAGAAATGGGATATAACGTAAAAGCGTTTTGTTTCCAAGATTCACCAAGACGTGCACACTCAATTGCAGCTCAAGGAGGTATCAACGCAGCGAAAAATTACCAAAATGACGGAGATAGCGTTTACCGTTTATTCTACGATACTATCAAAGGAGGTGACTACCGTGCAAGAGAAGCAAACGTACACCGTTTAGCAGAAGTTTCTGGTAATATCATCGACCAATGTGTTGCTCAAGGAGTTCCTTTTGCTCGTGAATACGGAGGTTTATTAGATAACCGTTCATTTGGTGGTACACAGGTTCAACGTACATTCTACGCTGCTGGACAAACAGGTCAACAGTTATTATTAGGTGCTTATTCAGCTTTATCAAGACAAATCGGATTAGGTCGTGTGAAAATGTACAACCGTCACGAAATGTTAGAATTGGTAAAAGTAGACGGAAAAGCTCGTGGTATTATTGCTCGTAACTTGGTAACAGGTGAATTAGAAAGACATTCAGCACACGCTGTAGTATTAGCTACTGGTGGATACGGAAACGTTTATTTCCTTTCTACAAATGCAATGGGAAGCAACGTAACTGCTGCTTGGAAAGCACACAAGCAAGGAGCTTATTTCGCTAACCCTTGTTACGTACAAATCCACCCTACTTGTATTCCAGTACACGGAACAAACCAATCTAAATTAACATTAATGTCAGAGTCTTTACGTAACTCTGGACGTATTTGGGTTCCGAAGAAAAAAGAAGATGCTGAAGCAATCAGAGCAGGAAAATTAAAACCAACTCAAATTGCTGAAGAAGATAGAGATTATTATTTAGAAAGAAGATACCCTGCTTTCGGTAACTTGGTACCACGTGACGTTGCTTCTAGAGCAGCGAAAGAAAGATGTGATGCTGGTTTCGGAATCGAGGCAAATGATACAAACGAAGGTGTTTACTTGGATTTCTCTACAGAGATCAAAAACAAAGGGAAACAAGCTGCGTATGCATCAGGTGACCACAATCCTTCTGAAGAAAAAATCATTGAATTAGGTAAAAAATGGTTGGAAGAAAAATATGGTAACTTATTCCAAATGTATCAAAAGATTACAGATGAGAATCCATATGAAACTCCAATGAAAATTTATCCAGCAGTTCACTACACAATGGGTGGTCTTTGGGTAGATTATAACTTACAATCAACTGTACCAGGTTGTTTCGTAACAGGTGAAGCAAACTTCTCTGACCACGGAGCGAACCGTTTAGGTGCTTCTGCATTGATGCAAGGATTAGCTGATGGATATTTCGTATTACCATATACGCTTTCTGATTATTTAGCTGATGATATTCGTACAGGAAAAATATCTACAGATACGCCTGAATTCGAAGCTGCAGAGAAAAACGTGAAAGATCAAATTGAGAAATTCATAAACAATAACGGTACTAAATCTGTAGACTACTTCCACAAAAAATTAGGATTAATTATGTGGAACAAAGTAGGTATGGGTCGTAACGAACAAGGATTGAAAGAAGCGATTGAAGAAATCGATGCTTTACGTGCTGAGTTCTACAAAGACGTATATGTACCAGGTGATGCTAACGAATTGAACCCAGAATTAGAGAAAGCACTTCGCGTAGCTGACTTTATGGAATTAGGTCAATTAATGGCTCAAGATGGTTTACAACGTAAAGAATCTTGTGGTGGTCACTTCCGCGAAGAATACCAAGATGCAGAAGGAGAAACACTTCGTGATGATGAAAACTTTAAATTCGTTGGAGCATGGGAATACAAGGGAGATGATATCAAACAAGAAGCTATGCACAAAGAAGAATTGAAGTACGAATTCATTAAGATAGCAGCACGTAATTACAAGTAAGTAATTAGGCAATAGTAGTTAGGCAATAGGCAATAGAAATGAGTGAAATAAGATCATATAAAGACTTATTAATTTGGCAAAAGGGTATTGAGTTAACTGAAAAGGTATATTTATTGGTTAAGTCTTTTCCTTCCGAAGAAATCTATTCACTTACATCACAAATTAAAAGATGTGTCATTTCAATTCCTAGTAATATTTCTGAGGGTTATGGTAGGAGTTCTACTAAAAATTATATTCAATTTTTAAGAATTTCTAGAGGTTCCCTTTATGAATTAGAAACACAACTTATTATTGCTAACAAACTAAACTTTATTTCTGATAAAGAATTAAACAATGAAATTTTCAAACTTATTGAAGAAGAAAGTAAAATGTTAAATTCATTTATCAAAAAACTAGATATTGATATAAAAATTAATGTTTAATGCAATTGGGATGGGCTAAACTAATGCCCATTGCCTCTTGCCTAAAAGCTAAAATATGGCAACTAAATCAATCAATATAACCCTAAAAATTTGGAGACAAAAGAACTCTAAAGCAGAAGGGAAATTAGAAACGTACAAATTAGATAACGTTTCAACTGCAAGTTCATTTTTGGAAATGTTAGACCAATTGAATGAGCAATTAATTAACGAGAAAAAAGAACCAGTAGCATTTGATCACGATTGTCGTGAGGGTATTTGCGGTATGTGTTCATTGTATATTAACGGACGTGCTCATGGGCCTGATACAGGTATTACAACATGTCAGTTACACATGCGTATGTTCAACGATGGTGATACTATTTATGTAGAGCCATGGAGATCTAGAGCATTCCCTATCGTGAAAGATTTAGTAGTAGATAGAAGTGCTTTTGACAGAATTCAACAAGCTGGTGGTTTCGTTTCAGTAAATACTTCTGGTAGAACGATGGATGCAAATGCAATTCCAGTTCCAAAAGAAGATGCAGACAAAGCATTTGATGCTGCAGCTTGTATCGGATGTGGTGCTTGTGTTGCAACGTGTAAAAATGGTTCTGCGATGCTATTTGTTGGTGCGAAAGTTTCTCAATATGCATTATTACCACAAGGGCAAGTTGAAGCTACACAAAGAGCATTAAACATGGTTCGTCAAATGGATGAAGAAGGTTTCGGTAACTGTACAAACACAGGAGCATGTGAAATCGAATGTCCTAAAGGAATTTCATTAGACAACATCGCTCGATTGAATAGAGAGTTTTTAAAAGCTTCTTTGAAGTCTGATAAATAAGAAAACTATAAAACAATAAAAAAGCCCGCTTATGCGGGCTTTTTTATTGATATGAAATAATATTATTCTGTTTTTGCAGCTCCTTTTTCTTCGTGTGTTTTACCAACAGTAATGTTAAAACCAAGAGCAATAGAAGCAGTTTTAGTCGCTTGATAATTAATCAATGAAACCAAATTATCAGTAAGAATATAAAACCCTCTAAATCTTAATCCTATACCAATATTAGCAGCAGAACCGGCGTAAATTCCATAATTTAACGTAGCACCTAACCAATGTTTGTATGAAAACGTGGAAGAAAGAACTAATCCAGGTCTATACGTTGAATTGTAAAATTCTTGATAAAAAGTAACACCAGAACTCAAATAGTTGTTCCATTTGTAAGAACCTCCAAGATAAATTTTGGTAGGCAACCCAGTTACATACGATCCAGATGACTTTCCAACATTAAAAATAGTTGATAATGAGTCTCCGATTTCTTTAGCGATATCAGCTGAATCAGATAATAATTGATTTAAATCCACACCAGAAAAAGCGTAAGTAAATTTTTCTACCTTATAGTTTGAAATACCCTCTTTCCAGTTGATAAACCCTAAATCAATAACACTAGCACTTAATGTAATTTTATCAGAATACTTATATGTACCGCCAAAATCAAATCCTAAACCAAAATTTGAAAAATTTCCAATCATAGAAACCAAACGACTTGGGTCATTATTTGCTGCATACGCAGAATCTGTAAAGATTAGAGAATTTGAAGATTTGATATCTGCTGAACCATCAAACACTAAATTATAATTAGAAGCATCAGTAGTTATCCCAAAAGAAGTATTATTCCCTTTTAAGTTAGCAATACCAGAGATAAATTTTACTCTTGCACCAACATTCAATTTCTCATTCCATTCTCTAGAAAAACCCAACCCATATTCAGTGAAAGCTAATGCAGACGCTCCTAAACCATCAAAACCAGCTCTTGTCCCTAGTAAAGAACCTCCATTCCCTTGTGTTACAAACTTTAAGAAATCAGAACCAAAGCCAATCTCGATGTTCGAACGCGTAGTGATATCTAAAGTGAAATAATTTTTTTTCACTTTAAAACCAAAAGCTAAAAGTTGAACATCAGACTCTAAAGCTACATAGGTTTTCTTACCCATTGCGGTATAGAAAGATTCTTGCGTATTTAAGACTAATGAATCTTGTGTGTTTGTAACAAACAAATTATTAACAGAAGAAATTCTATTGGTTAATTGAAAATTCATTCTTCCAAGTGCAGGTATCGAAACAAAAATCTTCGATTCAGGCATAATAGCAGGATTAACTCGATACGAGTATGGTGTTTTTAAATCACCTAGAGTAAAATTACGTTGACCAAAAAAGGAAAAAGTAACAAAAGAAAATAAAAGTATAATGATATAATTTTTCATGAAATATTATTTTTTAGTATTTAATCCTTTACTATCTACTTGAGCATTCCCTGCTAACTTGATTGAAACACCATAATAATCAAACAGAGTTATTGGTTTTTCTTCTGAACCGCCAAACGTTTCAAATGAACCAGTAAAAATTACTTTAGCCACATCTTTTAAAGAAGCTATTTGAGCTTCAGTAAGTGTAAGATTAATTTCTTGTGTAGGAACATTTTCAGCCTCCGTTTTGGTAAGAATATAAGA
>JBILUY010000108.1:0-8827 GCA_044370735.1 Crocinitomicaceae bacterium
AAATATTAAATAATTTTGCATAAAATCATAACTGATTAACGATGAGAAACAAACTGTTTTTTTTATTTCTACTTTGTAGCTATTTTCTAAATAGTCAATTACTACCAAATGACCGAAGTACTCTATGGAAACCAGGTCTAAATTCAAAAGGAGGTATACCAACACGAACAACAATTTTTAAAACATTAACGCCAAACGGAACAGATGATACTCAACAAATTCAAGATGCCATCAATACTTGTCCTGCAAATCAAGTTATAGTATTAACTGAAGGGGATTTTATAATAAGTGGAAATGGATTAGATATCAATAAATCAAATATAACACTTCGCGGATCTGGTTTAAAAACAAGATTAATTAAAAATCAAGGAAGCGGAATGTCGGTAATTAATATAGGAACACGTTGGGTTAAATTCAATAACAAAGTCCTATTAACTCAAGATGCGAAAAAAGATGCTTATTATTTAATAATGCCAGGGCATCCAAATTATTCAGTCGGTGAGATAATTGCTTTAAATCAAACAACAGACACATCAATAACTCAATGGGGTTCACATGCTATTGAGGGAGATTGGAGTAGATGTTGGTTTGGAGATTGTGATCCAAAAGAAGATCCTACGGGAAGACCTGTAGGACAAATTATGGAAATTGAATCAATTTCAGGAGATACAATTCGATTTACAACCCCGTTTCATATGGATTTTGAAACCAAATTTAAGGCACGAATTTCCCGTATGGGTGATGCTAATAATGTAATACCTGCAGTTAAAAATTCAGGGGTTGAAGATTTATACGTAGCGTTTGGTGAAGGTGGTGACGGAGGAGGAAACATAACAATTTATGGTGCGGCTTATTGTTGGGTAAAAAATATTGAAAGTGAAAAATCAAATGGAAGTAATATAAATATATTCGGTTCTTTCCGATGTGTTTTAAGAGATTCTTATATCCATACAACATTAAATCCAAACCCTGGTGGCGGTGGATACGGAATAAGTATCAACGTATATTCTGCAGATAATTTGATAGAAAACAACATATCATGGGATTTTAACAAAGTAATGGTTATGAGAGCGTCAGGAGGTGGAAATGTTATTGCTTATAATTACATGGATGATGGATGGGGAGCAACTTATCCAACACAACCTGAACTAGGATTAAATGCTTGTCACTATGCTATGGCGCACCATGAACTTTTTGAAGGAAATGAATCATTTAACTTTGCTTCAGAAAGTTATTGGGGGAATTCTGCTTACATCACTGTTTTTAGAAATCACATGACAAGTATTCGTTCGGGAATTGGAAAAGAAAATTACACCCATGTTTTAAATCCTGGTCAACAATTCGAATGTGTATTACATTATGAAGATATTCAAGAAAGACGCGCTGTAGGAATAAAATCAGGTTCATACTTTTATACTTTCATTGGAAATGTATTAGGTACCGATAAATTATCCATCATACCGAAACAATCAGGAGGGTGTGTTGGACAACCAACTGCTGGTTTTACCTATGAAATTACAGCACCAAATGGAAGCGGTGATGAGAATTATGTGCCAATGTGGAGAATTGATACACATATGGATCAATTAACTGGAAAACAGGAAGATCATAATGTTTCAGATAAAAAAGTAATACAAACGCTAATACGTGATGGGAATTTTGATTACGTTACAAACAAACAACATTGGGATAGAACAGAACAAATAATTCCCAACTCGTTGTATTTAACTGAAAAACCTGCTTTTTTTGGTAATCAACCTTGGCCGTGGGTAACCCCTGAAAAGAAAACACCATTATCTGGTATGTTACCTGCAAAAATGCGTTTCTTTAACATTCCGGATACTAGTTCTAACCCAACAGATACAAGTGTTGCATCTATATTTAATTTAGCAAATAAAGATGTAGCATTTATATGTTCACCTAACCCGTTTTCTGATGAAATTTATATCACTGTATCCAACACACACAAAAACGGAACAATATATATTTATGATTATTCTGGAAATCTGATCTCTGATTTAACAAAACAACTTCAAAATACAACCAAATTAAAATGGAATGGTACTGATGAAAATGGAGTTAAAAAATCAAATGGAATTTATTTTGTGAGATTTGTAGATGATACAGGCAAAACTCAAATTCAAAAAATAATTTTAAACAGATAATTTTTAAGGGGTTGTAAGAAATTAAAACCCTTTTATATTTTGTTTATAAAAATCATTCCTGCTACAAGTATCGCAAAAATCGCGGAAACCAAAACTGCCCCTGCAGCAACATCTTTTGTCTTTTTAGCTAATGGATGGTATTCTGGAGAAACCAAATCGGTCAAAAATTCAATGGCTGTATTCAGCATTTCTGTAATAAAAACCAACGATATAGCCAAACTTATCCAACACCATTCTGAAGTAGATAAGCCAACTACATTCCCCACTATTATTACAATGACAGTTGCCAATATATGTATCCAAGCATTGTGTTGTGTTTGAAAAAAAGTCTTAAATCCTTGCATCGCAAAGGAAAAACTTTTGATACGTGCTTTCATCGAAAAGGGTTGTAATTTTTGCATGTTATGAATTTAAATGCCGTTGGTAAAAATAAAAAGTAATACCATTCCGATACCACTAATCCAAAAATAAAAGGTTAATTTCCAGTGAACTCGATAAACTTTATCAAAATAAGGATGCTTTGGTATACTTAATAATCCCAAGATAGTCCAAACTAACAACAAAGAAGCAACAAAGAGTATTCCTAGAAAAAATAGTGCTCCAATAAAAATAAAAAATACCATAAAAACTATAATTGAATTGGTGTATAGCTTGAAAATGCTACATACAACCAGATAAAAACCAATAAAATGTACAACATCATAAAAAATAAAAAAGATAATTTTTTATTCTTTTTTTCTGATAATGAATTTTTCGGTTGAATTAACCACATCAAAAGTTTAGTAGATAATATCGAGAGTATGAAACATAGTAGAAAAATTATCATTAAAAAACCAAGCAAATCAAACAACATTCTTATTAACTCAATAATTGTCATAAAATAAGATTAAAATATATAATGAGTTGGATGATTTAACTCATAAATTATCCAAACAGAAACTACTATAAATAAAACAATTACTATTAGATAAGCAATCCAAATTTTTGGTTTTACACGTAGATACTTCTCATTATTAAATTTTTTTAAAGACAACATTGGTAACCAAATATATACCATAACGAGTACCACTGTGATTATCAATAAAAAGGGGAAAATTATCACCAAATAAAATAACAATCCATCCATAACTTACTGTTTTTTAAGTTGAAATGCATAAAGTGTCACATATATTCCTGACATAAATATTCCAAAAACAAGGGTAATGCTCATTGCTTGAATAAATAACTGATATTCAATCATCGTTTTGAAAATGTGAATGACTAAATTCATTGGATTGGTAAGTATATCCCACGAATTCCATCGTTCGATACGACCTAAATAAATACCATAACCTGAAAGAAACATAATGAAAATAACCAATGCCCAAGTATATTTTTCTTTAAAAAAACGATTTAAAAATTGGTGAACATCTCGCAAAGAAAAATAGGCTAACATCATCCCATTCCACACAAAGGATATCAATAAAATTAAGTCAAACCAAAGAGGAACAGGTGGTTTACTTCGCAAATGAATTAAGTCTGTTATAATGTAGGGAGCATTTGGAAAAAATACGAGCCAAGATAGAAACAAAGCAACTATAGACGAATTTTTATAAAATTCTGGTCTGATTGCTAACAGCCTTGTTGACAATATATAAGGAACCCAAGCAAGAAATAAATTCCAGACCAAAAATAGGTAATTAAAATTAGAGGAAACGATTATTCTCACTCCTAACTCGAGACAACAAACGAATGTTGTACCAAGCAAAATCAGATTGCGTGTTGACATGTGGTTAGTTAGATTTAGTTAATAATTTATAGGTTTTATAATCGATGATATTCGAAGATTTCCAAGTCAATTTTTCTTGATTTAATTGAAATAGACGAATTTTTTGTTCAAGTAATTGATGGTATTTAACCTTCTCTTCTTTATCACGAATATTGTTTTCAACTTTTTTCAAATCGGGAAGAATACTATCTGAAAGCGACAACAAATAATATATATCAATGTCTCTTTTTAACGATTGATTTTCATTGATAATCAACTTATCCCAATGTATTAATGAAGAAAGAACTAGCACTACGAAAAATGACCATCCGTTTATTCGTATCAAATAATAGATGTTTTTCACTTTAATGATTTTTAACGCTGTTGTTACCAAACCTATTATGGTCAATAAAACATAGACATAAATACCAATTCGTTTGTATGTCAATCCATAAGCATCAATGTAAAGTGCGTTTTTAGATACCACAGAGCCCAACATTAAGACATTCTGAACAATCCAAATAAAAGCCCAAATTTTGAAGGATTTACTTTTTTCGTAGAAGTTTAAACTCCCTCTGAAATAGAAAATTATGATGAAAATAGAAATCAAAATAGAGACAATAAGCATACCCACACCTTGATGTAAAAACGAAGCAAAAGTCACGTTTTCAGGTAATTTATGCGAAATAAATAAGAAATGGAAATCGCCAAGATTTACGAAAAACAACAAGATGTTTAATAAAACTAATAACAAGACACCCGATAAATATTCCTCATTAATAGAAATTTCTTTTTCAAACAAAATAAATGTTTTTGTATTCTCTTTTCTGATGGAGTGCGAAGAATAATCATTCAATAGATTTAATTCTTTGATTGCAATTACTTTGTAAAAACCATAAATCAAAGCCATTCCCATTAAGGTAAAGAAAATCCAACCAAATGAAAACCATTTGAAATTGAGTTGATTTGTTAGTTGTTCAAAAATCGCATTCGAACTACGATACATAAAGAAAAACACGATAACTATCAACACAGGAATTATGGCAATTAATATGATTTTGTTAATCATCTTAACACGGTTATCCGTTGACTTTTTCTCCAAAAGATCCAACACCATAAAAATGGGAGAAGAAATCAAAGAATATGTGCCTTCTAACAAGGAAGAAACCACACTTGCATGCATTCCTCTATCCATTCCAACTAACAAGACAATGGAAATCAAATTGGCGATTATAGATAATGTATTTCCATATAAAGCTACAGAAATGGCTGAAATTACCCCAGCTATGGCTGTTGCTAACCAACTGAAATCTTTCACTTTCGAACTATTAATTAGTAATCGACCAATAATCAATAAGATTGTAAATATAGCCAAGTTCCACCCTAGCGTTTCTTGATAAAAAAAGTAACTAAACACTCCCGTTAAGATTACCCAAACTGCATTTTTTGTTTTCATATTATTCATTTTATATTATTTAAAAGTACTTTGAAATTCAAAGTTTAAGTGCAAATTTTTTTAAGTTGATTTTTTAATCAAAGATTCAAGAGCTGACAAATGTTCAGTAAAAGCCTGTTTGCCAAGATCTGTAACTGAATACGTTGTATTTGGTTTTTTACCAACGAATTGTTTGGTAACCAAAACATATTCTAATTTTTCAAGTGCCGTAATGTGGCTTGCTAAATTCCCATCGGTAATTTCTAGCATTTCCTTTAGTGTGGCAAAATCCACAGAATCATTGACCATCAGAATGGACATAATTCCGAGACGAACCCTACTTTCAAAAGCCTTATTGATATGTTCTATAAAGTTTTTCATTTTTCGTATTTCGTATACATAATGATCCCGTAAATAATATGCAACACACCAAAGCCTAAAGCCCAAAATATTAATCCATATCCAATTATGAATGAAGATATTAATCCTAAAATAATCTCTAAAACCCCTAAATATCGAATATCATTCAAAGTATATTTACTCGCATTCAACAATGCTAATCCATAAAAAATCAAGGTAACTGGAGCTATCAAACCAAACAATTCATGTTTTAATAGAGCAAGAGAAAAAATTCCACCAGCAATAAGTGGTAAAAATAAATTGATTAATAATCGTTTAGAAGTAGTATTCCATATAGATTGACCTTTTTTCTTTGCTTTACGTTGAGTAAAATAAAACCCAGATGCTAGTCCAAGAATTAACACAAGTAATGCATCTGAAAGAAAAAACACAAAGAAATCCACATTTAATGAACCATCATTGAAATAAGCATAATCATAATATTCCATATGATTTTGGTGTGAATGAATGTAATACATTGCAGCTCCTGCACCAATTAATGCAAAAATTCCAGCAAATACACCTGATAATCCACTCAATGAAATAAATTTAGTTGACTTTTCCATCATCGAACGAATATCAGAAAGGGCATCTAAATGTTGTTTGTGATCTTCCATATAAATTATATAAAAAGTACTTTGAGATACAAAGTTAAATAAAAAATCAAAATAGCAAGAAAAAGATAAATAAAATATTAAAACATTTTAAATTTTAAAATTAAAGCAATTTAATCCCTAATTTAGAGTGCATTTACATACAATCACGAAGCATTGATCAATTATAAAAAAATACAAGGACAAGAAATTCAAGATTATATCGATGATATAGCTCGTTTGCGTATTCAAGTATTTCGTGAATTTCCTTATTTATATGATGGAAATGAAGTATATGAAAAAGAATACCTCAAAAAATTTGCTGAAATCAATGAGTCAATTGTAGTTCTCGCACTTGATAATGACAAAGTAATAGGTGCTTTTACAAGTTTACCTATGCGTTTCGAACAGGAAGGAGTTAAAAGAGAAATTCCGTCTGATTGGATTGAAAATGCTTTTTACTTGTCAGAAATCGTGTTAGAAAAGACTTACAGAAAGCAAGGAATTGGAAGAACTATGTTTCAAATGATGCTTGATAAAATCAACACTTTACAAAATTACAATCGCATATTATTTGCAGCAATCGAGAGAGATGAAAATCATCCTAATAAACCACTCGATTACATTACAAACGACAAAATCTGGAATAAACAAGGGTTTCAAAAGACACATTTTCATTCTGAAATTTCTTGGAAAGAAATTAATGAAGAAACCGAATCTTCAAAAAAATTAAGTATTTGGGAGAAAGAAATTTTATAAATACATACTAATCAAATAAATATATTTCATATTTTAGTAAAATAACTAACTTATTTTACTATGAATAAATTATTATTTAATTTTTTAACTCTAATAAGTCCCTTATTTCTTTTAGGACAAGAATTTACTCAAATCCAAAAGTTTACTGAAAAAAATCAGGTAAAACAGCATTACTTTGGTTTTTCGAGTGGAATCGATGGAGATTATGCAATCATAGGTGCAAAATGGGACGATTTAGATACAAACTATCAAAATCCTTGGAGTGCTGCTGGCTCTGCATATATTTTACAGAAAAAAAATGGTGTTTGGGAACAAATCCAAAAAATTACATCGAACGATAGAGGGGGTAATTCAGATGTTCAAGAGATATTTGGAACTGCCGTTGGAATTTCGGGAAATACAATTGTAGTTGGAGCGTCTGGAAATGATCACGATGAAAACGGACAAAACCAAATGCCAAGTGCAGGAGCTGTATATATTTTTGAAAAAAATCAACAAGGAAATTGGCTACAAACACAAAAAATTGTAGCACCAGATCGATCTCAAACAGATAATTTTGGTGATAAAGTTTCTATTTCTGGAAATTACCTAATCATAGGCGCTTACAAAGATGACCAAGATGCAGCAAATGCAAACTCAAAAAGTGATGCAGGTTCTGCCTATATTTATGAACGTGACAATGTATCTAACCTATGGAAATTCAAAACTAAAATTGTAGCTTCGGATCGATTAGCTAATGATTTTTTTGGTTTTTCAGTTTCTATCAGTAACGCTGGATATGCAGTAGTTGGTGCATACGGAAATGATACAGATAGTGATGGTAAAAATTCTATAGATGGAGCAGGGGCAGCTTATTTATTTGCTAGAGATCAAAACGGTAATTGGACACAGATACAAAAATTAATTTCTCCAGAAAGAGAATATTCCGGAAGATTCGGATTTAATGTAAACATCAGAAATACAAGATGTATTGTTGCTGCAGATCTTGAAACAGAAGAAAATAAAACGTTTGTTGGTTCAGCCTACATTTTTGAATTATTAAACAACACATTTGCATTCAAACAAAAACTTGTACACAAAGATATTCTTGCAAGTGATGGTTTTGGGAAAAGCATAGCACAGTCTGACAATCATATTTTGATAGGTTGTACCGGAAAAACAAATACGGTATTTACAAACGCCGGTGCCATTTACATTTTTGAAAATCAAAATAGTACTTGGAATGAAATGCAAAAATTAAAACTCAATGATCCAAATACATTTGACTTATTTGGCAGTAATTGTGACATAACTGATTCCACCATTATAGCGGGTGTTTACAATAAAGACAAAGATGGAACAATTACTGATGCTGGGGCTGCATATCTATTTAACTATGTCAAAAAATGTTCTCCAACACAATCTTCCATAACTATTAAATCGTGTGATGATTATATCACACCAAGCGGTAAAAAAACACTGTCAATTTCAAACACTTATACAGATACGATTCTTAATAAAGCAGGATGTGATAGTATTATAACCATAGCATTTACAAAACTTACCTCTACTAATAACGATTTATATATAACTTGTTGTGATCAATATACTTGGATGAATAAAACCTATTCAACAAGTGGGGTATATAGTGAAAAATTAACCAACTCAGCAGGATGTGATAGTATCGTAACACTTAATTTAACAATTCATAAATCTATTCATAAAGATACTATTGTAAAAGGGTGTAAAG
>JBILUY010000110.1:0-8817 GCA_044370735.1 Crocinitomicaceae bacterium
TATCAAAATCTAACCCAATTAATTGATCGTATAATTGTTTCGCTTTATTTGATATTGTAAGTTCTTTCGTTTGTATAGTCTCTTTTAAGTTTTTAAAATCTTCTTCTGAAAAATCCAATTTCATTAGTTCATCAATTTGAGAAAAATATTTCTCATTGGTCAAGATCATTGAAAATTGCTTTAAATCTTTTTGAAAATTCCACGATTGCTCTTCATTCAATTTTTCTTTCGAGTAATTTAAAACCAAGTTCGTCAATTTAATTTGAGCTTGATTATCCAAACTATCCAACAAATTTTCTACAACATTGTCTAATATTTCTTCTTCGTTTAGTACAATTTTAAAATCACCTGAGATATTTAATTCTTTTGAAAAAGATCGAATCAATCTTAAATTGAATTTATCAATGGTTACAACATTGAAATCTTCGAAATGATGTAAAATAGCTTTTAGTGCCTTTTGAGAGCGTCGAACAATTTTAGGTATATCAATATTTAATTTTGAAGCTATTTCTCTACAGATAGTCTCCGTTTTAGTATATCTAGCACCTTCCAAGTCAGGTAAAGATGAAATATTATGTAATACTGAAATGATACGATCTTTCATTTCAAATGCTGCTTTATTTGTGAATGTCATTGCCATCACCTCACTGAAAGCATTCTCATCTTTGCTACCATCTAAGATCAACGTAAGATATGTTAATACTAGGTTGTAGGTTTTTCCACTACCAGCAGATGCATTTAAAACGATTAAACTCATATTTTGATTTTATAACTTCAACTATATTACAAAAAAAAAGCGGAGATATAACACCTCCGCTTTTACTATTTCAAAATTTAGTTATCGTACAAGATTAACATGACCTGTTGAATGATGTTCATCATCTGATGCTTTCTCTTTAAAACCAAGTTTCCATACGAATGTATCATTACCTAAGATTATATCACCATAAGTACCATCCCACCCAACAGCTGGGTTTTTTGATTCAAAGACAACTTGTCCCCATCGATCATAAATAGTAAATGAATAATGTTGTGGATCATAGCCTGAGTAAAAAACTGGTTGGAATGTATTATTAAATTCATCTCCATTAGGAGTAAAGGTGTTAGGGATATAAAAAATAACTTCCTCAGGGAAATCTATCCAAGATGTAGCTGTATCACTACATGTCATTTTTGTAGATGAATTACTAACAATTAACGTAACTTTATATTTTCCAGGTAACGTTGGGTCATATTTGTGTTTTACAACATCATCATTAGATGTAGGAGTATTATCACCAAAATCCCATCTATAATATGATCCATTCGAAGATAATTTCGAGTCAAACTTCACTTCGTTTTCGTACACACTTATTGTATTTCTATCAGTTGTAATTACTGCATTTGGAGCACTCTTAATATGTATAGCTTCGATATCTACAATTTGTCCTTCACACCCGAACTCGTTCACGGCTGTATAGGTAATTGAATAATCACCTTCTTTCGTATAAGTAAATGAAGTTGTGCCTATATCTTTTGATGAATTTGAACCTGTTCCAAAATCCCAAGTTACATCCGTATATTTATCAACTGAAATATCAGTAAAAAATATTGTCATTGGAAAACATCCGATGGTATCAGAAACTGCAAATTGAGGTGTCGGATTTTTGTGCACGCTAACTGCTGCTGTAATACCTGTAAGGTCAGTTACACAACCATTAGCATCAATTACTTTATCTATAGATAATGAGAAATTTTTCTCATTATTGGTTTGAAAAACAACCTCAAGACTTGAAATATCTTGATTAGTAGTAGTAACACCATCTAAAGTGTAATCAACTTTAAGTGGGGCAGCACCAGATACTTTTTGAACAAATGCTGAAACAGTTTTATCTCCAACACATAAAGAATTAGATGTTGGTTGAATAAGTTTCACATTAGGAAATTCATTTACTTTTAATGTGGTAGTATTAGATTCTTCTGTACATTGTCCTGTTTGTTTATCTGTCAAAACAACTTTAACTAAAGCATTATTCATATATGCTTTCGATGCTTGTGTAGATAAAACATTAGTTGTACTTGTATTTCCAAAATCTGAAAAACTTACGTTGTTCCATGTTGTACCTCCATCAGTACTTATTTTCCATTGAAAATCTGCAGTAGCATCTGCAGAAACACCTGTAACTGTTAATGCACTTCCTTCACACACAGGTGTAACAGAAGGATCTGCAGGTTTAATTGGTTTAACACAAGGATTAGGAATTCCACTAAATCCATCAGAAACTGGACAAAATAATGAAGTGTTAGATGGATCTTGAGCAGGAGTAACATTTATATATGCCTTCTTTGTAGAATTAATACCGTTTACCGTAAATTCAGTTGTAGCTCCAGAAATTGGAGTTGCAGATTTAAATTGGTTTAAGGCAGGTTGTGAAGCGTTATTACTTGTAATCGCCGTATCAATTTTCCATGTATCTGGTAATAACGATGAAGATGACCAAGTAAACTTAACACTTGAAAAATCTATTACAGATGAAGAAAAAATTGGTTTTATTGTAGGTTTAACAGTGATTTTAAAAGTTATTGATTGTCCTACACATTGGTTAAGTTTTGGTGTAACTGTTATTGTTGATATTTGATCAGATGTTGGATTTGTTGTTGTAAATGATCCAAAATTATTAACATCATTAGCGCCTGTTGAAACTCCAGTAGTTTGAAGATCACTTGTCCATGAGAAAGTCGGAGATCCAGTTTGATTAACTTTAAAATTTATATCTAATGCTTTTGAAGGATCATTTACTAAAATACTAGGACAAAATTCCTTATCTGTAATAGCTACCATTGTTGGTACAGCATTTACACTTAAGGTAACTGGATTCGTATAAGCAGGACAATTTCCTGAAGCCTCAATAGCTTTTAAACGGTATTGACTTCCATTCATTAATAATATAGATGTAGGATAACTAATAGTTGAGTTTGTTTCTCCAGTGATATCAGTCCAATTCCCTGAAATAGGGTCTTTAACTTGCCATTGAATAGATTGAGCATCTGTTGAATTACCAGATAGTGAAACAGGTTGCCCCTCACAAACTGCTAAATCAGATGGTGTTGAAGTAAAAGTTGGAGAAGTACAATTTATTGCTGTACACGTACCTGTAGCTGCTAAATAACAACCAGTTCCAGAAGGTGTTAAAACTACATCAACCACATCATTCTGATTTAAACCGTTTACTGTATAAGTAGTTGCATTTACAGGTACAGTTGTAGTTGTACCATTATTTACCTTATAGGCAAGAGAATAAGAAGTAGCCCCTGATACACCTGGTGACCAATCAAAAGTAACTGATGTTTGAGTAGGAGGACCACACACTATTGTAGGTTGTAAACTAGGGTTAACATTAATTAAAAACGTTTTATCAGTAGCTACACATCCATTTAATGTTGCTGAAACAGTGACAGTCGAACTAACTAATACATTTGAAGAATTTACTGCATTGAAAGATGAAATATTACCATTTCCTGATGCAGCTAAACCAATACTAGTTGTATTATTTACCCAAGTAAATGTTGCGCCTGCAGGAGTTGAAGCAAAATTTACAGCTGAAACAGGGGCGCCATTACAAACAGTAATGTCATTAATTGTCGTTATAACTGGGATAGCATAAACAGTTAATAAAGCAGGAAGAGAAGTTTTATTACAACCTGTACCAGAAGTTGTTTCAGTAACTTTACATTGATATTTTATACCATCTAATCCTGTTATATCACTGACTTGTAAAGTTGGTGTAGTAGCTCCTGAATATACTCCACCATTATTAATATCGGTTGGTGGATTAGTACCAACTATCATTTGCCATTGGTAGGCAAGTGCTGATGTCGAAGTTGCTGCAACCGTAAAGCTAGTCGATGTACCTGTACATTTAGCTACATCAACAGGATTTTGTGTAATAGTTGGTGAAGGACAATTGTCAGCAGTACATGAAACTTGAGTTGAAGGTTTATAACAACCAGTTCCAACTGGAGTAACAATTAAACTTGCAGAACTTCCACCTGTCATTCCAGAAATTTGATATGTTGTTGCTGCTTGCCCAGTTACCGTAACTGGCCCAGCTCCTTTATCATAGGTTAAATTATAAGTAGTAGCTCCAGCAACAGCTGTCCAATTAAAAGTAACTGATGTTGTTGTAGAAGCTCCACATGTAATGGTCGTGGTAATTTTAGGGTTAACAGTAACTGTTGCAGTATTAACACAACCATTGTTATCTGTATACGTAATTATAGAATTACCGTTTGCATTTGCAACTCCAGTAACTAAACCTGAATTTGAAACGGTAGCATTTGAAGTTGTTGCAGAAACCCATGGATTCGATGCGGCTGCAGTACCAGAGCCTGTAAGTTGAGTGGTTGCACCCTCACAAAGAGTTAAAGTACCATTAATTGTAGGTTTAGCATTAACTGTAACACTTTTTGTAGAAGTACATTGAGTAGTATTATCAGTTGCTGTTATAGTAGCAGTCCCAGCAGATACACCTGTCAATGTAGCGCCACTAGCAATTGTTGCTACACCAGCTGCTGAAGTAGACCAAGTTACTCCAGTTGTCGGTTTCCAATCTGCTTTTGAGTCTCCCACACACAAAGTAGATGTACCTAAGATTGTTGGTCCAGCATTCACCTTGAATGTGACGGTTTGTGCAGCACTAGAACACCCGGAGGCATTTTTTGCAGTTAATGAGCCTGTATAAGTACCTGCAGGTAAATTACCTGGTATTGTAATATTTACTGGACTTGCACCTAATGCAACATCCGTTAAATCAGTTAATCCAGCAGTATTTGCAGCAGAATTCCAATCAATACTATATTTAGTAGGAGTTCCAGTGGAAGTATATGTTAATTTTGTCGTTGTTGATCCTAAACAAACATCTGAAAGTGTTGGTGTAATGGTTGGACCTCCAGTAACAGTAACATTTATAGATTTCGTTCCTTTACAATTGGCCGCACCTGTTAATCCGTTATCCCAAGTATAAGTAATTGTATGAGTACCAACTCCAGCTTTTGAAGGGTCAAAAGTACCAATACCAATTTCATCTAAATATTGAGGAGCAATACCCTGAATCAACGAACCTGTTCCACATGTTGCACAAGTAAAACCACCATTGAAATTGGTAGGTTTTAAAACAATCGATTTCGCTGACTCTGCACCACTAGTAATAGTTAAAGTACCCGTCCCAATCACAGTTCCAGACATAACATCATAGGCTGTATAGGTATAAGTTCCACTATTGGTATTTGATTTATCAAGTGAAATAGTATACCCTCCAGGTTTAGCAAAAAAGTGGAAATTAGAACCAGTAACAGATGAACTAGTATTTCCATCACCTATCGGGCTTGAATCAACCAAAGTACCTGTAACAGCATCATAAATATTTATAGTAGTATTACTAGAATTTAAATTACCTGAAGTAGCTGTTATGTCAACCACAATAACAGGAAATGGCCATCCAGAATCTGGAGATGATGAAGAACCAAAATAAACAGTTCCAACATCTTTAGGCGCTAAATAAACAGGACTTGAACTACAAGTAAAAGATGTACCAGAAAATTTTGTTGATAATCCCGCATCACTATAAAATTCAAAATCTACTGTTTTACATGTTGGTGGTGGTGGAGGATTAGGAATTCCATATGAATTAAGACATCCTTCATAATATGTACAACCAGCTGGAATTACGGTTGTAACTACCGCTACATAATTTGTATTAGGTGTAAGATTATACCATTCAGGATTAAAAGTACTACCAACATTGTTTGCATTCGATACTGAGGGATTAATATTCGGTGCTGTACAAGTATTTGTTAGTGATTTCAAAACAGCAGTTCTTGAAAAACAACCAGTTGGACTTCCTTGTACTTGTTGAACTAATCCAACAGCTCCGTTATTATCAGTTGTGACTGTATGGTAAGTTACATAGGTTTGATTTGTTATACCAGCACTAGGTAAAGTATTGCAATTAGCAGAATAATTTCTATTAGAATATAATGGAACTTTTGTTACAGGACAGTTTGGAGTTGTACATGTTCCACAAGGAGTTGGTGTAACTGTAACAACATAATTTACCTTAATAGGAGTACCAACTGCGAAACAACCATCTCCATCATCATCCAATGTTAAACCACCTTCTTTTTTATCAAAAACAGCAGGAATAAACCACAATGTTGTTGCGCCAGGTACAGAACTTGATTCTCCTAATGCATTATTGTCTGTAATTGAAGTTCCCGGTGCAACCCCTTCAAAACCAGGAAGAGAAGTAATTCCAGCTGGTGTAACATCTGTAAAAGGTAAGGTAGGTTGTTGACTAAAAACAAAATAACCATAAGTTGATGTACTTCCTGCTGAAACGGTTGAAGCACTTGGCAATACAGAACCAGTACTTGAAATAGTTATTGATGAGCCATTTGTAGTTAAATCGTACTCGTTAGCACCTTTTGATGTGCCTCCTGAAACTGAAACGGTTCCAACAGATGCAGGGCAAGACGAATTTATTGAGTAATAAGTTACCCACATTTGATCAACTGAACAATTAGCAACCGCACTAGTAGTTACTACCAAAATATAACTTGTATTAGGAGTTAAACCTTTAAATTCAGGGTTGTAATACGTTCCATTATTGGCTCCTAGTGTTGGAGATATAGATGCACCTGCACATCCTCCAACCGGGTATAATACAGCAGTTCTATGTGTATTACTTATACAACCTGTTGTACCTGTATTCGTATTTGCTGAATGATGAGAAATATCAAAGCCAATTGAACCAGAAGCACCTGAATTAACTAAATGGTAGGTGGTAATAGTTTGATTAACAACTGGAGTTGTAAAATCATATTGACCAGTTGCATAATTATTATCTGCATCTGTAAAATCTGTATAACCACCTGTTGCAGTAGCACCACCCGAAGTACAATTACCTACGACGACTTGTGACCTTAAATAAGGATGAATAAACAAACTCAATAAAAAAATCAAAATAAAATTTTTCATATATTTCTATTTATATTTCAAAGACTTTATAACAAAACATTAGTTGCCAAATTTACCAAAAAAAGATGACAAATTTCTGTAAGTTATATTTTAATAAAATAACATCCCTCCTTCAACCCTCATTTCACTTGGTTCATTTTGAACATACAATCCACCAGTACCCAATCCTTGTGGTAATGAATTATTGAAGGTAGATGCAAATTGTGCAATAGCGTTAAGTCCCACATTTGACTCTAAAGCAGAAGTCATCCACCAAGGAATATTATAATTTTCAACAATACTAATCCATTCTCTACTTCCTTTTATACCTCCATGTAAACTTGGTTTAAGAATTATATATTGTGGTTTAATGTGTGAAATTAAGTGTTCTTTATTTCCAAAGCCATTTACTCCAATTAATTCTTCATCAAGTGCAATTGCTAACGGTGTTTTTTTACATAAATCTGCCATTTCTTGAATTTGACCTTGCTTAATTGGTTGTTCAATTGAATGCAACTGAAATTTAGAAAGCTGATCTAATTTTGAAAGTGCATCATTTACTGAAAAAGCTCCATTTGCATCTACCCTTAACTCAATTTCATTTTTTGAAAAGCGATTTCTTATTCCTTTTAAAATTTCTAATTCTTGCTGAAAATCTATCGCACCCACTTTCATTTTCAGACAAGTAAATCCTTGTTCTAATTTTTCTTCAATTTGTTGAAGCATAAATTCTTTCGATCCCATCCAAATTAAACCATTCATAGGTATCCCTCGCTCTTTTCGAGTAAAGTAAGTATCAAAAAAAAGACCTTGATTTTCAGAATTTAAATCTAATAATGCCGTTTCTAATCCAAAAAGAATGGATGGATATGCGTCTAATTCATTTTGTTGATTTATAAAGTGATTTACATTTAAACATACCTCTTTCAATTTTTCTTCATACTGTTCAAAACAGACAAAATCAGGTGACAAGCCAGGTATAATACTACACTCCCCCACTCCAATTCTATTTCTTAAAGTATTCGCGGTTAAATGAATAAACCATGCGTGTTTTTCTGTTAAAACACCTCGACTTGTACCGCTAGGTTGTTTAAAAAAATATGTTTTCTTTTCAAAAGTTGCTGAATATTTCTCCATACTAAATAAACGAAGATAAAACAGAGAAAAAGACACTTAAAAAGAAAGTTGAAAGTGCTACTTTTTTTAATTCTGGATCAAAATCTTTGGGATCTAAAATCTGGACAACTTTCTTTAAGTGTATCAGTAACAAAACAAATGGGATAGCAAAAATCAATCCTTTTAATTCAAATTTAAAATACATTAAAAATGAAGTTAATGCTAACATAATCAAAGCAACATGATAAAATTTAGCTCTATTAAAACCTAACTTCACAACTAATGTATTTTTATTAGAAAGTTTATCATTTACTTGATCTCGCATGTTATTTAAATTGAGTACTGCTGTACTAAGTAATCCTATTGTTGCCGCTGGGAAAAATGTATACCATTCAAACACTTTGGAATAAAGTGTAAAACTTCCCATTACACTAACCAATCCAAAAAAGATAAATACAAACACGTCTCCTAAACCATAATAACCATATGCCTTTTTTCCGACAGTGTAGGTAATTGCTGCAATTACAGAGGCTAACGCTAAACACATGTAGATATATATTGTTTCCTGCGTCATACCTTTAGAACTAATTGAAATTAAATATCCAGCAGATAATAAAGACAAAAGACTAAAAATTACAACTGCTATTTTCATTTGATTCGCACTTATTTCTCCCTTTTGAACAGTTCTTGCTGGACCAATACGATGT
>JBILUY010000111.1:0-8740 GCA_044370735.1 Crocinitomicaceae bacterium
GGATCCTAGCTCTCTTAATTGGTTATATAATGATATCAAAAAAAGAATGAACTTATATTATACAATTGAATTTAATCGTCCGAAAGATATTGGAAAATATACATTTTACTTAAAAGCATGCAATCCAATGTGTGATACTTGTTCTACTGAATTTATGCGTGTTAATTGGGAAAATAATTTTAAAGATATTTCTTTAAAAGAAATTGATTTAACTCAAGAAGATTTGTTTCCTGTTTTTGGTAGTGATAAAAAAGATGTAATTACAAAAGAGGAATTAGAAACGTTAAAAAGCACTACCTCAAAAACTACTATTATTCAAAACACAAGAAATGAAGACGTAAACTCATTAAAGAAAAAAACGAACATTATTGAATTAAATCAATTAGAGGAAGAGTTTTCACATGTCAAATTACCTGTTTTTGAATTTGTTTTAAATAGCGATGAATTCAGTCAAAAATATGATAATGAAATAGATTCTATACTTCATTTTTTAAATAAACATCCTCAATTAAGATTGAAAATCATTGGACACACCGACAATCAAGGAGATAGTAAAAGCAATTTGGAGCTTTCAAAAATACGCGCTATTCGTGTAAAGAAAATTTTGATAGAACATGCTATTGATCCATCAAGAATTGAAACTGAAGGACATGGAGAAACTGATCCTCTCTATGAAAACGATAGTGATTTACATCGAAGCTTAAACAGAAGAATTGAATTTGAAATTATGGAATAAAAATTATCCTATTAATTTCTTCAACATCCATAACAATTCATAATTCAAAACTGAATTTCTACCTTTACACAAACTCCACTTACTATGTCAAACGAAAACTTCGGTTGGAAATTAGAACATTCTTACCAATCTTTACCCGAAACACTTTATGCTCCTATCCAATTAGGACATCAAACATTTAAACCTTCGTTGGTATTATTCAATGATAAATTAGTAAACGAGTTAGGATTAAAGTTTGATAACGAAAACTCAAAACAATGGGCCGATTGGTTAAGTGGAAATGAACTGATACCTGGTTCCTCCCCTATCGCACAAGCATATGCAGGTCATCAATTTGGACATTTTACCATGTTAGGTGATGGTCGTGCTGTACTACTTGGAGAACAAAAATCGATTGATAATAAATTACTTGACATACAATTAAAAGGTTCCGGAGTTACTCCTTTTTCAAGACGAGGAGATGGAAAAGCAACTTTATATGCTATGCTTCGTGAATATGTAATCAGTGAGGCACTTTATCATTTGAATATTCCTACTACTCGTAGTTTGGCAGTGGTAAACACAGGAGAAAAAGTAAACCGTCAATTTGCAATGAATGGAGGGATTTTAACACGTATCGCTTCGAGCCATATTCGTGTTGGTACTTTCGAATATGTAGCACGCTCTCAACCTATTGAAACACTTAAAGAATTCACAAACTACACTATACAAAGACACTACCCTGAATTACTAAATTCCGAAAATCCCGCATTAGCATTTTTAAAAGCGGTTCAAAACAAACAAATTGAACTGATTGTAAATTGGATGCGTGTAGGATTTATTCACGGAGTAATGAATACGGATAACACAACTATTTCTGGTGAATCCATCGATTATGGTCCTTGTGCTTTTATGAATAGTTATAATCCACAACAAGTATATAGCTCTATCGATCAACACGGTAGATACGCTTTTGAAAATCAACCTGCCATCTTACAGTGGAATTTATCGAAATTAGCTCAAGCACTTTTACCACTTATTCACGAAAATGAAAAAGTAGCCATCGAATTGGCAACAAATGTATTAGAAGCATTTCCTGACACGTATAGAACAGCGTATTTAAAAATGATGCGTTCAAAAATAGGCTTACAAAAAGCGATACCCGAAGACATCGTTTTGATAGAAGATTTAGTGTATTGGATGGAGGAAAATAAAGCCGATTACACAAATACTTTTTTATATTTACAAGAAATTCCCATTCCTGAAACAAGTATTTATAAAGATCAACAATTTGAACAATGGCTTGAACGATGGAATGCGCGTATCGAAATGGAATATAAAGACAAAAAAGAAGCTTTTGCTGTGATGGAAACTGTTAATCCTGTTTTTATTCCTAGAAATCATTTGGTAGAAGAAGCTATTTTTAATCTGGCAGAAAGATATGATGAAAAAGCACTTGTTAGGTTATTGGGAATATTAGAAAAACCCTATCATTTCCAAAAAAATAAATCGGAATTTCAAAAACAAGCATCCCCTGATTTTGAAAACAGGTATCAAACTTTTTGTGGAACATAAGAATTAAACTTTTTTCAAAACATTTTTGTGATTGTTGTTGTTTATAGTAGTAAATTCAATGACTATGGACACATTACACACAGAACTTTCTAAATCTACCCTACTCACTTGGTGGATGGATGACGTACTAGAAGATCAAAAACCTAAAAATGTCTATACGTTTTGTAAAAACCACGCAATTGAAGAACCAAGTTTTTATAAATTTTATAATTCGCTTTCTCATTTAGAGAATGGTGTTTGGGTAGCATTTTATGAAAACACAGTCGAATTATTACATCAAAATGAATCGTTTAAAGAATATGACGATCAACAAAAATTGATATCGTTTTATTTTACGTTTTTTGAAGTCCTTACTTTAAACAGATCCTATGTAATTGAAGTTTTACCAAAAGAATTTACAGATTTTCAAAAATTAAAACAATTAGAAGACTTACGTAAATTGTTCAGAGGATTTATTGCAGACAATATCGATTTAAAACAACCATCAGGTTTATTAGAGCAATTAACAAAATACACAGGAAATATCGCTCAAGAAGGTTACTGGATCCAATTACTTTTTATCCTACATTTTTGGGTTCACGACACCTCTGAAAGTTTTGAAAAAACAGATATCTTGATTGAAAAAATTGTAACAACTTCCGCAGATTTAATTCCTACAAAACCATTAGAAAACCTCCTTGATTTAGGTAAATTCCTTTTCAAAGAAAAGTTCCCATTATTTAAATAACTTAATTCCAACACTATGAAAAGCCTGAATAAAATACCAACTGGAAAAATCGAACGAGCAGGACAGTTACTAAAAACAGGCTTGAAAGTAGGAACAAACTACGTTTCGTACTACGGAGAAAAATTAGTCAATCCATCTCTTTCAAAAGATAAACTGCATGAAAATAACGCAGAAGACATTTATGATGGATTGAAAAATATGAAAGGAAGTGCTTTAAAAGTAGCGCAAATGTTGAGTATGGACAAAAACATTATGCCTCAAGCATATGTCGAAAAATTTTCCTTGGCTCAATTTTCAGTTCCGCCCTTATCCGCTCCATTGGTTCGAAAAACGTTTTTTAATCAATTTGGAAAATATCCCGAACACCTATTTGACACATTCTCACAAGAAGCAATACACGCAGCCAGTATAGGCCAAGTACATAAAGCGACCAAAGACGGAAAAACGTTTGCTGTAAAAATTCAATATCCAGGTGTTGCTGATAGTATCAAATCCGATTTAGCGATGGTGAAACCATTTGCTATGAAAATGTTTAATCTAAAAGGAAGCGATACTGAAAAATATTTCAAAGAGGTAGAAAACAAACTATTAGAAGAAACTAACTACTCCCTTGAATTATCACAAAGTGAACGTTTTGCCCAAGCGTGTAAGCACATCCCAAACATCATCTTTCCACAATACTATGAAACATTTTCTACATCTAAAATTCTAACAATGGAATGGATGGAGGGGAAACATTTGTCTGAATATGTGAAAGAACCGCAAACACAAGAGCATCTAAATCAACTTGGACAAGCCCTCTGGGATTTTTATCAATTTCAATTTCATCAAATGCGTGAAGTGCACGCAGATCCTCATCCAGGGAACTTTTTGATTAATGAAAACCATCAATTAATCGCATTAGACTTTGGTTGCTTGAAACAAATTCCGGAAGAATTTTACACTCCTTATTTTGAATTAGTAAAGCCTGAAATTCTAAATAATGAAGAAGCCTATTTGGAACGTATGCGTAAATTAGAAATCATACGACCTGATGATAATGAACAAGAAATTAAATTAATTTCCGAATTCTTTCATGAACTTTTAAGTTTGTTTACTCAACCATTCAGACAAGAAACTTTTGATTTTTCAGACGCCACCTTTTTTGCTCAAATTGCCAATTTAGGAGAACAAGTGATGAAAAATGAAACCTTAAAAAAACTAAATGGAAACCGAGGATCAAAGCATTTTCTTTATATAAATCGTACTTTTTTCGGGTTATACAACCTTCTTTTTGATTTAAAAGCAAAAATTGTTACTGGTTATTAATCTATAAATTTCACTTATATTTTATATTAAATCATTCAATTAATTTTATATTGAACGTTTTTGAATTGTTCTTTAATTTAACAGAATGATAAAAAAATGGTTGGATAAAAAACAAATATGTGTTGCAACAAAACACGAAAAGGAAAAGGTAATCGTACCACTTTTTTCTAATTTATTCAACTGTACGTTTTTATTTAGTGAAATCGACACCGATTTACTCGGAACATTTTCCGGTGAAATTGAACGTACACTTTCACCCTATGAGACTGCGATTGAAAAATGTCGAATGGCATTCAAAACGACAGATGCAGATTTTGCTATTGCAAGCGAGGGTTCTTTCGGACCACATCCTTCCTTGTTTTTTGTTCCTGCTGATGAAGAATTTCTTCTTTTTATGAGCAGAGATGAACAACTTATTATCTGGGCAAAACATATTTCTACTGAAACAAATTACAATCAAATAGAAAACCCAACCGACAATCAATTATCTGATTTTTTAGAAAAAGTACAATTTCCATCACACAAAGTAATTTTTAAAAGTAACACCAGAATAGAAAAAGGAATAGAAGAATTAAATATACTTTATCAATTAATTCAAGAAAGTAAGTTACAAAATAAGCCGTTCAGCATCGAAACAGATATGCGAGCACATTGCAATCCAACAAGAATGAAAGTAATCGAAGAGACAACTGTTAAACTTCTTGAAAAACTCAATTCTACTTGTCCATCCTGTGAAACCCCAGGATTTTCAGTACAAGAGGTAATTAAAGGTCTACCATGTGCTCAATGTGGATTAAAAACAGAATCTACTTTAAAACACATAAAAGAATGTACATCTTGTAATCACAAAGAAGAAATATTATATCCAAGAGGGATAAAAACTGAAGACCCCATGTATTGTCCTTTTTGCAATCCTTAATCTCTTAGAGATGAAAAACATTAAAAACGATATAGAATTTGCGAAATCACTTTTAGATAAAGGTGAATTAGTTGTTATACCAACGGAAACAGTTTATGGATTAGCGGCTAACGCTTTAAATGAAGATGCAGTTAGTAAAATTTATGCTTTGAAAAATAGGCCTAAAAACAACCCATTAATTATTCATTGTCATTCAATCGAACAAATTGAAAAATATGTTACTAGTATTCCAAACGAAGCTTATGAATTAGCTAATCAATATTGGCCAGGACCGCTAACTCTGCTTCTTAAGAAAAATGAACTTATTCCTGATTTTGTAACAGCAGGATCTGAATATGCTGCTTTTAGAATTCCAAATCACTCATTAACACTAGAACTACTTAAAGAATTGGACTATCCTTTGGTAGCACCAAGTGCAAATCCTTCGAACAGAATTAGCCCAACAAAAGCTCAACATGTATATGATTACTTTGAAGATAAAGTGGCCTGTATTTTGGATGGTGGAGATTGCTCTGAAGGTATTGAATCTACCATTGTTCATTTTGATGAAAACAACCCTAAAATTTTAAGACCTGGTTCTATCACTTTTCAACAGCTTTTTTATATAGTACCTTCGATAACGATAGATCAAGAAGTTCAGGAAAAACCTATAGCACCCGGCTTATTTAAAAAGCATTACTCGCCTAACACACCATTCAAAGTAATTGATAAAATTGATTTGAAAACACTATTGTATTACAAATCAAAATTTAAAAAAATAGCAGTAATTACTTGTAAAAATGAACAATTATCGATAATTGACATTGATTTTTATTCATACTCTGAAAATGGTGATATTGATCAAATTGCAACCAATTTATATGACGCTTTAATATCAATAGATTTAAAAGGGTATGAGCTAATTATTTCTGAATTAGCACCAGAAGTTGGCAAGGGAATCGCAATTAATAATCGATTAAAAAGAGCAAATAACACAAAATTATGAAAACACTTATAAAAAACATCACGTATGTGAACGAAGGGAAATCAGTAATTGGTGATATTCTAATTCACAACGAACGTATTGAAAAAATAGCAACTAATATTTCAATCTCATCAATTGAAAAATATAAAGAAATAGATGGTACTGGAAAATTTCTAATACCTGGAGTAATCGATGATCAAGTTCATTTTCGAGACCCAGGATTAACACATAAAGCAACCATTGAATCCGAATCCAAAGCAGCAGTTGCAGGTGGTGTTACAAGTTTTATGGATATGCCAAATACGATACCCAACACGCTCACACAAGAATTATTAGAGGAGAAATACGCATATGCCAAAAATCATTCATTGGCAAATTATTCCTTTTTTATGGGAATTACCCAGCATAATCTGGAGGAAGCTCTCAAAACAGACAAAGAATGGGTATGTGGCATAACGGATGATGGTCTATATTTCAACAACAATAGTATTCTTGCTAATCACCCTGAATTTGTTGAAAAACTTTTTTCGTCAACAGACCATTTAATTGCCTTACACAGTGAAAATGAAGCTAGAATAGAGGAAAACTATCTAAAATTTAAAAAAATTTATGGTGAAGATATACCAGTAAAATTTCATGGAGAAATCAGAGACGAAATCGCATGTTTAGAAAGTACAAAAACATTACTCAATTTAGCTATATCAACAGATGCTCGTTTACATTTATTTCACGTTTCAACTGGTAGAGAGGCATTATTGCTTGATAATCAAACTCCATTAAGAAATAAAAATATAACTGCGGAAGCATGTGTACACCATCTTTGGTTTAACGATACTGATTATGAACGTTTAGGTTCAAAAATAAAATGGAACCCATCGATTAAAACAGAATCTAATCGTGTTTTATTATTCGATACGCTAATAAATGATCATATTGATATCATTGCTTCAGATCATGCTCCTCATTTATTATCAGAAAAGATTGGGCCTTACTCAAAAATGATGTCAGGAGCTCCGATGGTTCAACATAATTTACCATGTATGTTGGAATTTTATAAAGATGGAAAAATTAGCATTGAAACAATTGTTCAAAAAATGTGTCATGGTCCAGCTGAAATTTATCGAATGATCGATCGAGGGTACATTCGCGAAGGGTATTTTGCTGATTTAGTTATCATTGACACATACCAAACTTCCTCTACTCCATTGTATTATAAATGCGGTTGGGGTCCTATGGAAAATTATACTTTCCGAACTAAAATCGAAAAAACCTTTGTGAATGGTCATTTAGTTTACGAAAATGAACTATTCCCTAGCGAAAACAAAGGTATGAGACTTCAATTTGAAAAAGAAAGAAAGTAAATGATTGAAATAGACAAAAAACATGTTTGGCATCCTTTTACGCAACATCAAACAGCACAAGAACCTTTACATATTATAAAATCAAAAGGTATTTATTTAACTGATAAAAAAGGCGATAAATACATAGATTGTAATTCATCGTGGTGGGTAAATATTCATGGACACAACTACCCACCATTGATGAAAGCAATTAAAAAGCAATTAAAAAAGATAGATCATATCATTTTTGCAGATGCAACCCATACTCCAGCAATTGAATTAGCAGAACAAATTTGCAGTTTATTACCAAACGAATTTCAGAAAGTTTTTTATAGTGATAATGGTTCTACCTCTGTGGAAGTAGCTATTAAAATGGCTTTACAATATTGGTCAAATTGTGGAACTCCAAAAACAGAAGCAATCGCATTAAAAGGGGCATATCACGGTGATACATTTGGCGCTATGTCGTTGGGTGAACGTAATTATTTAAACAAACCGTTCGAACCCCTATTTTTTGATACCCATTATTTAGATTTCCCTACAAATGAAAATGAAAAACAAGTCTTAATCGAAGCAGAAGAAAAATGTAAATCAGGAAAGATTGCTTTTCTAATTGTTGAACCCTTAGTACAAGGTGCTGCTGGAATGCGTATTTATTCTAAAAACTTTTTAAATCAATTAGTAAAAATTGTAAAAAAATACAAAGTAATGGTCATATTTGATGAAGTAATGACTGGATTTGGACGTTTAGGTACATGGTTTGCCTTAAATCAAATAGATGAAAATCCTGATTTTATATGTTTATCTAAAGGATTAACAGGTGGAATTTTTCCATTGGGAGTTACTGTTACTAGCAATAAAATTTATGATGCATTCTTATCGAATGAAACGAAACAAGCTTTTTTGCATGGACATTCCTTCACTGCTAACCCAATTTCCTGTTCTGTTGCATCCAAAAATATAGAATTATTAAAAAAACCAAAGGTTTGGAAACAAATCCAAACTATTGAAAAAGAATTGATTGATTTTGTAAACAAACATAAAACAAACCAAAAAATAGAAAACATACGAAGTATTGGAACAATACTTGCATTTGAATTACAAGACTTCGGAGAAAAAGACTATTTCTCAAAAAACAATCATCTTTACTATAATAAATTAAGAGAAGAAAAATTATTTATAAGTCCATTAG
>JBILUY010000113.1:0-8668 GCA_044370735.1 Crocinitomicaceae bacterium
AGCCCCTATTGGAACACGAATAATACAACTTACAGGCCATTTACCATTTGACAAATAATAAGAACGGCTAACTTCTGTAAATAACTGATTTAATCCCGGCCAAATATAATCTGCAAACTGAACTTCAACAATCGGTTTTAAACCTACAGCGGACATTCCAACAGTACTACCTATAATGAAAGCTTCTTGAATTGGTGTATTAAAAACACGATCATCTCCAAAAGTTTGTGCTAATGTTGCTGCTTCTCTAAATACACCACCTAATCTTCCTCCAACATCTTGACCATATAATAAAGCTTCAGGATGTTTTGACATTAACTCTCTAACAGCAAACAAAGCACTGTCCACCATTACCGTTTTCTTTTTTCCTTGAGGAGCTCTTTCTCCAAGTTCTTCAGTTATTGGTGTGGGTGCAAAAATATGATCTTGTATTGAAGATGGATGAGGGTCTTCAGCATTTAAGGCTTTATCATAGCATTCATCTACATACTTAACAACCTCTTTTTCAATTGCATCAATTTCAGATGGAGTCACTCCAAGCGTATACAATTTCGTCATTAATTTTGGATAGGGATCTCTAGTTGCGGCCTCCTCTAAATCATCACGATACCATTCTTTACGAACCCCTGAAGTATGATGTCCTAATAGTGGAACTTTTGCATGCACAATAAAAGGTCTTCTTTCCTTTCTTATGATAGCTAATACTTCGTTTATCGTCTTATAGCTTTCTTCAAAATTACTACCATCTATTGACCTCACTTCAATCCCGTGAAAACCTTGAGCATAACCTGCGATATCTTGTGCTCTTGTTTCTTTTGCATTTGCAGAAATATCCCAACCGTTATCTTGAACTAAATACAAGATAGGAAATTGTTTTAACGCAGCCATCTGAAAAGCTTCTGCCACCTCACCTTCTGTACAAGACGCATCTCCTAGAGAGCAAACAACAACCGGATTTAATCCATTGTAATCTTTGCTCAATCCTAATTTCTCTTTGTATTGAATCCCCATCGCAACACCCGTAGTAGGAATTGCTTGCATCCCTGTAGCCGATGATTGATGAGGTATTTTAGGCATATCCTCTCTGTTTAAAGAAGGATGTGAATAATACGTTCTTCCTCCAGAGAATGGATCGTCTTTTTTAGCAAAAACTTGAAGCATTAACTCATAAGGAGTCATACCAATCCCCAACAAAATACTATCATCACGATAATATGGAGCAACCCAATCTTGAGGTAAAAGTTGAGTACCTAAAGCCAACTGAATTGCCTCATGTCCTCGAGAAGTTGCATGAACATATTTAGATGTAATTTCTTTGTTTGCTTCATATTTTTCAGCCATTGTTTTTGCAGTGGCCATCAAACGAAAAGCGTTTAAGTAAATTTCTTGAGTAATAGGTTGTGACATAATCTTTATTTGTTATTCTCTAATATGTATGTTAGCACTTTCTCCATTAAATGTACTCTATCTCTTCCCATTACATTGTGTTTATGCATAGGGTAAGGGAAGAAATCAACTTGAACACCAGCTTCAACAAATTTTTTGATTAAAGCATAATTGTGTTGCATTACAACTACATCATCTGCAGTACCATGAATTAATAACAAATCCCCTTTTAAATTTTTTACATAATTCAATAAACTTGCTTCTTCATACCCTTTAGGATTTTCAATTGGCATATCCATATAACGTTCACCATACATAATTTCATAGAATTTCCAATCAGTAACAGGTCCACCTGCAACTCCTACTTTAAAAACTCCCGGGTTACGTAGCATCAATGATGTAGTCATAAAACCACCAAAACTCCATCCATGAATAGCTAAACGATTTGTGTCAACAAATTTTAAGGATTTTAGATATTTAACTCCAGACAATTGATCTTCCATTTCAATCGTACCTAATTGTCTATGAATAACACTCTCAAATTCAAAACCACGGTTAGCAGACCCTCTATTATCCACTGTAAATACTAAATATCCTTTTTCTGCCATCCAATGCATCCACAAATTAGAACCATCTAACCATTCATTTTGAATCATTTGAGCATGAGGTCCTCCATAAACATATACCATCACTGGATATTTTTTAGATGGATCAAAATTGCTTGGTTTAATTAATCTTGTATACAAAACGGTTCCATCGTTGGCTTTAATCTGTCCAATTTCAGTTTCTCCAATGGCATAATCTGTTAATTTATTTTGTCCTTTTACCAGCTCTTTCAACACTTTACCATTAGCATCCAAAATTTGAGATATAGAAGGAACAGAATGACTTGAATATTCATCAAAGAAATATTTTCCATCTAACCCAATTGATAATGAATGAGTGCCAGGTATTGATGTAATTACTCGTTGTTTTCCTTTTAGACTAACTGCATAATATTTAAAATCCAATGGACTTTCACCTGTTGCAGTAAATACTACCTCATTTCCATTATTTATTGTACCAACAATATTTTTTAGAACAAATTTATTTTGAGTTAATTGTAATTTTAATTTATCACTCCAATCATAGAAATATAAATTATTAAATCCATCTCTTTGGCTTATCCAAATAAAATTATTAGAAGATTGAGAAGGGAAAAATACTGGATTTTCTGGTTCTACCCATTTTTCATTTTTTTCATCAAATAAAGAACGAACGAATTCTCCTGTTTCAGCATTGTATACATTTACCCAAAGATGATTTTGTTCTCTATTAATTTCAACAACAATAAAAAATTTGTCATCGGGAGTCCAGGTTACATTTGTTAAATAATCATCCAACTTATGTCTTGGAGAAATATAAACCGTTTTTTTACTTTCAAGATCATAAATACCTACTCTTGGCTTTTCAGAAGATTGACCGGTCATAGGATATTTAATTGAATTCAACGATCCCGGAATAGATTCAATATCAAGCAAAGGGTAATCAGCTACGTCGGTTTGGTCTTTTTGATAAAAAGCAATTTTATTCCCTTTATTAGACCAAAAAATCCCATCGTGAATACCAAATTCATTTCTAGCAATAAATTGTCCAGATACTATATTTTTATCTGTAAATGAAGTTACAGCAACTTCAACTGTATCCTTTAGGTAATATAAATTATTTTCTTTTGTAAATGCAAACAATTGATTTTCTGCATTGTAAATTATATTCTCTGATTTTTCATCAAATTCATAAATCAATTTACCTGTTTTCTTAGCGAAATTAAATTGAAAGTATTTATTACCATTATTAAAAATAAATTGGTCTTGAGAAATCCATTTTAATCCACCAAAATAGCGTATTTCATCATTCAACAATTGAGATATTTCCTTTACATCAATAAGTTTAACAGGATTATATGTACCTACTTCAGAGATAAAAATTGTGGTAAATTTATTATCTGTATAAACATACTTTTTAGAATTTGGCAACCAATTGAACCCATATAATTTTTCTGGAGAAAGTGCTC
This sequence comes from Crocinitomicaceae bacterium, assembly GCA_044370735.1. Classification (GTDB taxonomy): domain Bacteria; phylum Bacteroidota; class Bacteroidia; order Flavobacteriales_D; family Crocinitomicaceae; genus CANHVK01. The sequence continues at coordinate 3,440 of JBILUY010000113.1, forward strand.
TATACTGTTGCAAAACTGCATCAGAAAGAGACAAGTCTTTTTTCTGAGAAAATAAGATAGTAGTACAAAATAATACTACTGATAGAACTAATAATTTCATAATTGATCGAAATACTTTATACTGTTAACCAAAATCTGATTTACGTCGTAAAGTTAAAATTGTTTCAGATAAAAAAAGTCTATTGTTAACAAAACAAATTCAATGATGAAAAAAAAGTATATCAAATTAAGAAATCAATTGATTAAAAGATGCTAAATCTGTGATTTTAGTAACATACTTTTCGAAATCACCTTTCGCTTGCAACAACTGATATCCTCCTGAATACAGTTTAATATCAGGAAATTTGTCTTTGATGTTTTTAAAATAGGAATTGATTTTTTTCTCATCCATAACTGTTACAATAGAGGTAACAATATGTGTAGGATTATATTTTTGAATACAAAGAAATAAAGAATCAATCGGTAAACACTGTCCTAAATAAATAGTTGATTTACCAGCTTTTCGAAGTGCATAGTTATAAAACAATATTCCTAATTCATGCCATTCATTTTCGGGTAAGTACAAGAAGTATAATTCTTCACTTTCAGAAAAAGGTAATTTATCAGTTTCTACTACGATTTTCTGTCTTATTAAATGTGTTACAAAGTGTTCTTGAGCAGGATTAATTGATCCAACAACCCACATTACTCCAATTTTATCTAAAAACGGTACTAAATGCTTTTCAAAAGTGGTTAATAATCCAAACTTATTTATTAGATCTTCAAGCGTTTCAACAAATAGCTTTTCATCCATTTGAACTAACCCCAGTAGTAATTTCTCAAAATATAATGAATCAGTATTTGTTTCACTATTAAGTTTCTCTATAGATTTATTAATTTCATTTTCAGACATTTCTGAAATCCTAGAGATTTTAAACCCATTTTTGTTTAACAAAGCTACTTTGAGGATAAAAGCTAGTTCTTTATCTGTATAATAGCGAATTGAAGTATCTGTTCTAGCTGGTTCTAGAAGATTATAACGCTGTTCCCAAATTCTAATTGTATGAGCCTTGATTCCTGTTAATTGCTCAAGATCACGAATTTTATACTCACCCATACCACCTAAAACAAACTTCATGTTGAAATGTTTAGAAGTTTCAAATATATTTATAATCTTTCTTTCAGTTGAAAAATTGTCAAAGTAAGATTGAATTGATTTATATTTGCAACTGAATTTGTACAAGTATTATTCCTTAATATAACAATATAATGAAATCATTATTTATAGCATTGTTTTCCTGTGTTTTAATTTTATCATCTTGTTCGGACGATAAAAATCAAGAAGAATTAGACGCTTCGTTGTATGATTTTAAACCTTTAAATCTTGAACAATACGATATACCAGCAACCATATTATTACCAGATGAAACATCAAATATTGGTGCAGCTACCAAAGTTGAAGTTAACCACGTTGAAGGAGATTTTAAGTGGGAAGTTGCAATTGGGCCAAATTTTAAATTTAGAATTGATGATTGGGGGGACGACAAACAAATACTTCAAGCTGAAAAAGATAAATTGAAAGATTTAGAGTTTTACAATGTTAATTACATCAAAAACACAGATAATAAAATAATTTATAAACGTGAACTTAAAGTCAGTGGAAGTAAAAAAGCTTCATCAAAAGTTGGAACTGAACACATCACCTACCATATTTTTTGTATGAAAGAAATCAATGGCATTATTTATGTGTTCAAGAATAGTGACGAGGGTTCTCCGAAAAAAATTGTTGATTTATTAGAAAAATCAATCGAATCAATTAAACCAAACAATCAAAATTCATAATAATGAGTACAATTACAAGAGAAAGTATTTTAGAAGTACTTAGTAAAGTTATTGAACCAGATTTAAAAAAAGATTTAGTATCTGGTAATTTGATTGAAAACATAGAATTTACTGAAAATAGTTTAAAATTAGAGGTCTATATCAGTAACCCTGCATTACACGCTAGAAAAAGACTTCAAGAAGTTATAGAATTCAATTTGAAACAGGTGTTTGGATCAGAAATTGAATATACTACTATAATCAAAGGTTTACCAGCTGAAAGTCAAGCCGCACGTAGAAAAGTACTTCCAGATGTTAAAAACATAGTAGCTATAGCATCGGGCAAGGGTGGTGTAGGAAAATCTACTGTTACTGCAAATTTAGCGGGCGGATTAGCTAAATTAGGTTACAAAGTTGGTATTGTTGATGCTGATATTTATGGACCGTCAATGCCAACCATGTTTGATGTTGTAGGTGAAAGACCAACAATGTCTGATATAGATGGTGTTGGTAAAATAAATCCAGTTGAAAATTTAGGTATTAAAATTCTTTCAATAGGATTTTTTACAGATCAAGACAATGCAGTAGTGTGGAGAGGCCCTATGGCTGCTAAAGCACTAACACAAATGTTTACTGATGCAAATTGGGGAGAATTAGATTATTTACTTATTGACCTACCTCCTGGAACAGGTGATATTCATTTATCTTTAGTTCAAACTGTTCCTCTTGATGGGGCTGTTATTGTAAGTACTCCACAAGAAGTGGCTTTAGCTGATGCTCGTAAGGGAGTAAATATGTTTAAATTGGAAAATATAAATGTTCCTGTTATCGGTATTGTTGAAAATATGGCATGGTTTACACCTGCTGAACTTCCAGAAAACAAATATTTTATTTTTGGTAGAGATGGAGCAAAAAATCTTGCTGAAGGAATGAATGTTCCATTTTTAGGTCACATCCCGCTTGTTCAAAGTGTACGTGAAGCCGGAGATGTTGGTAGACCAGCAGTTTACCAAGAGAACACACCTACTTCAGATGCTTTTGTGGAATTAACAAAAACATTCATTAAAACACTTGAAACTATTAAAAAGTAATGATGAGATCTAAAGAAGAATTATCCAATCTAATCAATCAATCAATCGAACAGCTTAGACCGTTTTTACATGCTGATGGTGGTGATATGGAACTATTAGAAATCACTGACGAAGGAGTTGCAAAAGTAAAACTTCTAGGTGCTTGTAGTTCATGTTCTATGAGTATGATGACTTTAAAAGCTGGATTAGAAGAGGCGGTAAAAAAGGTTGCTCCAGAAATTATTGCTGTTGAATCAGTTGAAAATTTTGAAACTACAATTTAAGATCTTTTAACTTATAAACAAAAAAGAGTGCCGAAAGCACTCTTTTTGTTTATAAAAACTATTTTTATTTAGCAGCAGCAAATTTTTGAGCTACAACTTCCCAATTAATTACATTAAAGAATGCATTGATATAATCAGGTCTTCTATTTTGATAATTTAAATAATAAGCATGCTCCCAAACGTCCATAGCTAAAATTGGAGTTCCTTTACATCCTTCACCCATTAATGGATTGTCTTGATTTGGAGTTGAACAAACAACTAATTTACCATTCTCAACACATAACCAAGCCCATCCTGAACCAAAACGTGTTGCACCTGCTTTAGCAAACTCATCTTTGAATGCATCAAATGATCCAAAAGTTGCATTAATTGCATCAGCTAACTCACCTGTAGGTTGACCACCAGCATTCGGAGCCATCACTTCCCAAAACAAGTTATGATTCCAAAAACCTCCTCCATTATTTCTAACAGCTGGTTTATCTAAACAATTTTGAAGAATTTCTTCAATTGTTTTCCCTTCTAATTCAGTTCCTGCGATTGCAGCGTTCAAATTAGTAATATATGCCTGATGATGTTTTGAATGGTGGATTTCCATTGTTCTAGCATCAATATGAGGCTCTAATGCATCGTATGCATACGGTAATTGTGGTAATTCAAAAGCCATAGTTTTTTAATTTGATTTTTTAGTGATGTAAAAATAAATCTTTATCCTTAATCAAACACCCTTTTAAGCATTTTGTTCGGTGTTTTTTTATGTATTTTTGTAAACTTAAAAATTAGAAACACTATGAAAAAAATGTTTTTTATGTTATCTCTATTAATTGGATTTACTGTGATCAGTTGTAATTCAAAGGAGGAAACAAAATCAAAATTAAAACCTGCATTAGAAATGTCTGAAGAGGATAAAGCTCTTGAAGAAGAGATGGAAAAATTAGACGAAGATGTGGAGGAATTAGATACATTAGTTGAAATTTTAAAAAGATAATTATGAACGCTTTAATTCACGCACATTCGGGATTACGATGGGTCGCTTTATTCCTTATTATTTTCGCTATTGTAAATGCATTCGCTAAAAAAGGTTCTTCTTTATATGAAAAGAAAGACAAATTGATTAATCTTTTTGCAATGATTTCGTTACATACACAATTATTAATCGGTTTCATTCTTTATTTTACAAGTGGAAAAGTAAATTTTGGTCAAGGTTGGATGAAAAGTCCACTTTTTCGATTTTTCGGAATGGAACACGTAATTATGATGGTCGCTGCAATCGTAATTATTACAATAGGACGTAAAAAAGCTGAAAAAGCAGAAGCGCCATTTACGAAACACCAATATATTGCTAAATGGTATTTGATCGGTTTAATCGTTTTATTAGCTGGAATTCCTTGGCCTTTTAGAGCTAATTTAATGTCTGCATGGTTTTAAAATTTTGCTTTTTACTAATTTTTGGATTGGTTATCGTTAGTTGTTCTTCCGGTAACCAATCTTCTGTTTCTCCAAATACAGAAGAAAGCACACCTGCAAATCCTCAAGCACTATATGCCATTCATTGTGATGCTTGTCATGGTGCTGATGGTAAAAAAGGAGTTTCTGGCGCAGCAGATTTATCTAAAAGCACACTTTCAGATAAAGAAATTGAAAATACCATCAAATATGGAAATGAAAAAGGAATGATGCCTTTTAAAGATATGATTACAAATCCTAAAGATTTAAAAGCATTAGTTGAATTTGTAAAAACACTAAGAAAATAAATGAGTGAAGGACACGTTACAGTTGATGCAATTGAAGAAGATTGTGTATTAGTTGGAGTTATTACCCAACAAGTAAGTGAAGAAACAGCTGAAGAATATTTGGATGAATTAGAGTTTCTTGCCCTTACAGCTGGAGCAATCACTAAAAATCGCTTCTTACAAAAATTACCTATTCCGAATCCAAAAACTTTTGTTGGTTCAGGAAAACTCATTGAAATCAAAGAATATATCGATTCTGAAAATATCAAACTGGTCATCTTTGATGATGAACTTTCTCCTTCACAATTACGTAATATTGAACGAGAATTAGAGTGTAAAGTGCTT
>JBILUY010000010.1:0-27477 GCA_044370735.1 Crocinitomicaceae bacterium
CTACTTTACTAATGATACTCTTGAATATAGTAATGGGATTTTAAAAGTTATAGATTTTTTTAATCAAGATACTATTCCTTTAAAATTCAAAAATCCATTGTCACCAACAGATATTATTATTGAAGATATTAAACAAAGAAATATTTCAAAATTAACCACTACCCCCTAAATACCCACTAGACATTCAACCAAACAAGCTGAAGTAATTCCTAGTATCTATCATCCTTTTTTTCCATCCCCCTTCTTCAACCTTTTCCAATTACGAATAATGCTAAATTGTAAGTTTGGAAAAATGCCCAACGCTTACTATTTACTAATCCCTATTGCCTAAAGCCTATTTTCTAGCTATCTTCGTCCCACGATCCGACCAACAGAGATTGGCTATGAGATCTACTTCGCAAGAAGGACCCGTACGTTCTAATTTGAAGCTTAGGAACTTAAAAATTAAGGTGACGCTTTGTAAACCTATGAAAGGCCTCAATCGAAAGATTCTCATACGAGACAGTGGAATTCAGCATTTTGCAGCAAACCTAATCGTGTTAATTGAGGCTTCAATTAACCATAATGTACGGGTTTATTTTGAATATTGTGAATGAGGGTACTTCTATTTATTTTTCTTACCAGTATTTCATTTTGTGTTTTATCTCAACACAAATGGACCTTGAATGATGCCTTAAATTTTGCGTTTTACCAAAATGGATCAACTAAAACCAAAACACTTGCTTTTATTACGAATAATCAATTCGAAAAGAAAAATTGGACCTTTGCCAATAGTTTAAATTATACGTTATTATATAATCCCAAAATAGCCCAAAACGAATTTGCAGAAAAGTTTACGCTTTCTTTTTCGAAAGGAATGCATAGCTCATTTGCTATCTATCAATACAATCACAGTTTGGTTAGAAAAATTGATCAGAATCATTTAGTAGGAATTGGGTATGGAATTCGTGATTCACTGTTCGGTTTTAAAGTGAACGTATCCTATGCCATTTTAAATGAATATATTGCTTTTGCTAATCTTACAACGAAACATAATATTCGAAATTCATTTCGAGTGAAAATTAGCCATGAAAACAAGAAAATCGCTTTTAGTTCTGAATATTTCTACCAACCAAATATTAGATCGATGAACGACTATACGTTGTATGGAACAACAAAACTATCCTTTAAGATTCGCGAGTCCCTTGCCTTTAGCGTGAGTGATGTGTATAATTATTTTAATACAAGTGAAACTCCAGTAATCCATAATTTTGCTATTGGACTTTCGTATAATTACGTCACCAAAGAATAGAAAACAAAAAAGAGGATGTTTTCACACCCCCTTAATCTTTTACTTTCCACTTTTAACTTTCTACTTTTAACTATTTCGCTTCTCTGATAAAGATTCGAGAACAGTCGATAATTTCAGTTGAATTCGTATGGAAGTTTTTAACTCTGTTATTGATCATCGTCATAAAATCTGCATGATATAACGGGATGATTACTGCTTCATCAATGATTTGTTGATCACATTGGATAAAATAATTCATACGTTTTATCGGATTCGCTTCTTTCATTGCTAATTCAAATGTGTTATCAAAAGTTGCGTTTTTGTATTTGAATGGATTTGAAATTGCAGATTCATTTACAATATGTTTTGAGTGAAACATATTCAAGAAATTCTCAGGATCTGGATAATCAGCAATCCATCCACCTCTCCAAAATTTTGCTTCTCCCTTCAGAATCGCTTTGTCTCTCTCATCGATTGAACACAATTTAATAGGAATGTCAAGGTTAAGATTTTCTTTAAGTTGTTTTTGAACCCCTAAAGCTAATTTATGTACTACTGATCCCTTTTTAGTATTCACGTACAAACTAATCTTAGGAAAACCTGCTCCGTTTGGATATCCTGCTTTAGCTAGTAAAGCTTTTGCTGTTGCGATATCAAATGAATGACCTTTCACTTTTTGGTCATTGTAATCACCCATCACAGGCACATAACCATTTGTACAAGCATAACCATCACCTTGCATCCAATTATTGATTAAATATTCTCTATCAATGGCTAAATTAAATGCTTTTCGCACTTCCACTTTGTTAAAAGGAGCACTAGCGTTAGCAAATCCATAATAAGCTGTACTTAAACTTTCTTTCGAATCAATTTTATGTTTCACATTTTTACCAGCTTGAGCTTCTTCTAATGAACCCAAAACATTATCAATTTCTTCAGCAGGTATTTGCAATACTAAATCAATTTCTTTGTTTCTAAATGCGATAAGTTCACTTTTTTTATCTTTAGCATACGTAACTTCAATACCAGCTAAAAAGGGCAATTGGTTACCGAATTCATCTTTTTTCCAATAATTAGGATTTCTTTTTAGTGTCAGTTTTTCTTCCTCCCATTCATCTAACATAAATGGACCTGTACCAACTGGATGTTTTCCAATTTCTTCACCGTATTTTTCAAAAGCTTCTTTAGGAAATACACCTAAACTTCTGTGAACTAAAAGTTTATCAAAGCCGACAAACGAATACTCTAAATCAATAGTTAATGTATTATCATCGATGACTTTGATTCCAGAAACACCCTTACTTAATACTCCTTTTTTTGAACTTTCGTAATTTTGTTTTGCTCCTTTAATGACATTTATGAGCATCCAATATATCTCATTATCTACAGTTTTGCTACAAGCAAAATCTAAGGTATTTTTAATATCGTGTGCTGTTAATTCCCTTCCATCACCGTCAAAACAATCATCCTCATGAAAATATACACCCTTTCTAATTTTAAATGTGAATTGAGTTGCATTTGAGTTAACAGTATAACTTTCAGCTAATCCAGGAATAACTTTTTCTGATTCTGGATCCAAAGTTAATAACGTTTCAAATAATTGACTTGCTACTCTTTGAGTGTAAATACTTGAAGATGAAGTTGGTAATAGTGTTGAAATTTTTTCAGATGATTTAAATCGAAAAGTTCCACCATAAGCAGCACCTCCATTCGCTTTCATATCTGATAAATCATCTCCAGAACCACAACTTGTTACAACCAAGTATGTGAATAACAATAAGTAACCTAATTTACGCATGTTTTGAATTTTTTTCCAAAACAAATATATTAATTTAAGCCAATAATCACTAATTTAGAATATACTTAACGCAATCAGATTTACTTATATGATACAAAAAGTTCCACTTGACAAAGTTCTTTTTTTAGATATTGAAACCGTTCCTCAATTTTATCAATTTGAAGAATTACCTGAAGATGCTAAAAAATTATACGATACAAAAACGAAAGCCCTTCAAAAAGATAAAACAGTAGAAGAAGTATATGATCGTGCTGGTATATATGCTGAATTTGGGAAAATCATCTGTATTTCGGTTGGTTATATTCATGAAGGGGTTTTGGGTAGACAAATTAGATTGAAATCTTTTTATCATGACGATGAGGAAACACTTTTAAAACAATTTGTTACACTTTTAGAAGATAATCCACGTTTTAGTATTTTGTGTGGACACAATGCAAAAGAATTTGATTTTCCATATATCTGTAGAAGGTTGTTAATTAATGGAATTAATCTTCCACATGTGCTAGATATTGCCGGTAAAAAACCTTGGGAGATACCACACTTAGATACGATGGAGTTATGGAAATTTGGCGATTTTAAAGCGTATACTTCGCTTGCATTATTGTGTTATGCTTTTAATATCCCTACTCCAAAAGATGATATTTCGGGTGCAGACGTAGCACGCGTGTATTATGAAGAAAATGATTTAGAAAGAATTAAAGATTATTGCGAAAAAGATGTGATTGCTTTAATTCAACTTTTCCTTAAAATGAGAAATGAACCGTTAATAAAAATCCCGGAGAAGTAATACTTTCCGGGATTTAAATATATTTTGATATAGTTCCTAATTTTCAGGAACTTGTTTTATCAACGTTACAATTGCTTCGTTATTTTTTTCAGGTTCTAAAACTACGTGACTTATACCAACTAAAGTATCTGACCCTACTATTTTCTTTGCATAGATATCAATTACAGCAGCTCCAGCTTGACCAGACTCAAAGATTGAACTAAAATCATAGGTTACTTTACCATCCGAACCAGAAATTAAGTTGATATTAGTTAATGACGTATCAGCTGATTTTTTACTGTCTACTGCAGGAGTAGCATTAAGAGTGACAGCAACATTACTAATTGCTACTTTACTTTCATCTCTAACAGTGATAGTTGCAGTTGTAGGCTCTACCTTATTACAACCAATACTTAAAGAAAAAAGCGAAATTCCAATTAGTCCAAAAATTAATTTTTTCATTTTTTCAATTATTTAATATAAATGGTTTGTACTGAAGTAGTTTTATAGGTTGTTCTTACGGTTGTATCCCCTTCTAACTCATCGATACGAACGTTTATTTTAAAATTACCTTCTCTCGTAGTATCCCCATAAGTTGCTCTTTGTGTAGCAAAAAAACCATCTAAATTAAATTCAGCAAAACTTGCGTCATTTGTCATCTGAGCATCTGAATATTTTGCAGTCGGTGGGGTAGAATTAGGATCAGAACTAATTACAACTTTCGCATTTAGTCCTTTTGACAATAAATTATTATCACTTGTTCTTACGTAAACTCTTAAAATAGAAGGTTTTTCCTTACAGCCTAGAATGGTTAAAAATCCAATTAAGATTGCAAATACACCAATAATATTTCTTAATTTCATTGAAAGGCGATTAAATTTAAACTCCAAATGTAATTAATATTCTTTGATAATCTTTGATTAAAACAATTCTAAATTTAGTAATTTCGTACTAAATAAACAATTTTTTTAAAATTATTATTTCAATGAAAGAATCTATTGATGCAATTTACCAAGCTATTTCTGGTTTTAAAATTGACAATGCTGCAACTCTTGAACAATTTCGAATCAAATTTTTAGGTTCTAAAAGTGATATTAAATCGTTATTTGGAGAATTAAAATCGGTACCAAACGAACAAAAAAAAGAAGTTGGAAAATTATTGAATGATCTTAGAATTCATGCAGAAACAACTTTCGAAAACGCAAAAGATTCCTTAGAAACTGCTTCTGGTCCTAAATCTTCATTGGATTTTTCAAGACCAGGAGAATATGCTTCAGTAGGTTCACATCATCCAATATCTACCATTAAAAATGAAATTATTGAGATTTTTAACCGAATTGGATATACGGTTTCTGAAGGACCAGAAATTGAAGATGATTGGCACAATTTTTCTGCGTTAAATTTTCCACCAGAACATCCTGCTAGAGATATGCAAGATACTTTTTTCGTGGAGAAAGGGGAAAGAGAAATGGCGCTGCGTACACACACTTCTTCTGTCCAAGTGAGGGTAATGGAAAATACGCAACCGCCAATACGTACAATTTCTCCAGGAAGAGTGTATCGAAATGAAGCAATTTCTGCACGTGCGCACTGTTTCTTCCATCAAGTGGAAGGGTTGTATATTGACAAAAATGTTTCTTTTGCTGACTTAAAACAAACACTACTTTATTTTGCTCAAGAAATGTTTGGCGAAAAAGCTCAAATCAGAATGAGACCGTCTTACTTTCCATTTACAGAACCAAGCGCTGAAGTAGATGTCTCGTGTACTATCTGTAATGCCAAAGGATGTAATGTTTGTAAATATACAGGTTGGCTGGAAATCTTAGGTTGTGGGATGGTTGATCCAAATGTACTTGAGGCTTCAGGGATTGATTCAAAAGTGTACTCTGGATTTGCTTTTGGAATGGGTATCGAACGTATCACACAGTTAAAATATAAAGTAAACGATTTGAGAATGTATTCTGAAAATGATATTCGTTTCCTTAAACAATTTACACCCTCTTTCTAATGAAACCGAATTGGATAGAAATTAATTCTGTGGATCAATTATCTCAGATATTGACGGAAGAAAACAACAATAAATACAACCTCTTTTTTAAACATAGCACTCGATGTAGTATTTCTTCCATGGCTTTAAAATTTTTTGAAAGCGATTGGTCGAATCCTGAAAATGTAGTTTGTTATTTTATTGATTTAATCGCTTTTAGAGATGTGTCAAATGCTTTAGCTAATAGCACAAGAGTAGAACATCAATCTCCTCAAGTGATAGTTTTAAAAGGAAATGAAGTTGTCTATCAAGCCTCTCATCAAGCAATCGATGCAGAGAAAATTTTAAAATTGGTGTAAGATGTCAAAGGCAAAACGAATAGTCGTTATAAGTCTGATCTTGTTGTTTGTGGGATCAATGGTGTTGGTTCCTTTGTTTGAAAACAATACTAAAGAATCAGATTCAGCAAGCGAAGTACTTGCTCAATTTGCATTTCAAAACAACCTAGAAATTTACCACGGATTATCGAGAGATATTAATATAATTCATACTTCGTTAAGAGCATCAAAAGTAGAATTGTATTTGGATGATAGCTTGTTGTCTTCATGGAACCATCCACCTAAAAAAATTAAATTTCAATTGAATTCTGAAAAATTAAAAGTAGGTGCGAAAGAATTGAGGTTAGCTATTTATAAGGGAGGAACACTTGCCTTTGAAGATAGTAGGTTATTAGTAATTTTATCTGACATTGTGCCGATTAGAAGAAAGGCATCGGTAGTAAAATTATACCCCCACAACCAAGGACATTTTACACAAGGTCTTGAGTTCAATGGAAATACGCTTTACGAAGGTACTGGTCAAAATGGTTCAAGTTTACTAGCTAAAATTGATATGAGTACAGGAAATCCTACCCAAGAAGTTGATTTAGAGTCTACTTATTTTGGAGAGGGAATTACTATTCTTGGAAATAAGGTATATCAAATTACATGGCAGCAACAAAAATGTTTTGTGTATAATAAAGAAACATTAGAAAAAGTAAGTGAAATCAACTACAACGGAGAGGGTTGGGGATTGACAAATAATGGGAGTCAATTGATTATGACGGATGGTTCTGAAAGAATCTACTTGAGAGATCCTTCTTCTTTCGAAATTCTTAAAACGATTGAAGTATATGATAACAAAGGACCAATTTCTAATCTTAATGAATTAGAATATATTGACGGGAAAATCTATGCCAATGTTTGGCAACAGGATTTTATTGTCGTAATTGATCCTATTTCTGGAAAAGTGTTAGAAAAAATTGACTGTTCTGAAGTAATTCTTAAAGCCAGAGGAACAGGAGAGGTATTAAATGGAATTGCTTACCAAGCATCTACAAAAAAATTGTTTCTGACAGGAAAAAACTGGTCTAACATGGCTGAAGTTAGATTAAAATGATGAATTTAATTGACACCCATACCCATCTTTATTCTTCTCAGTTCGATACTGACCGTATTGATGCAATAAACAATGCAATTCAACAAGGTGTTTCCAAGCTGTTATTACCAAATATTGATTTGGATTCGATCAATGGGATGCATGAATTAGTAAAGCAATTTCCTGAAAATTGTTATCCGATGATGGGACTTCATCCTTGCTCAGTAGATGAAAATTGGGAAAAGGTATTGGATGAAATGGAAACTCATTTTGAAAATGGTCATTCATATATTGCGGTAGGTGAAATCGGAGTTGATCTGTATTGGGATAAAACATTTAAAGAACAACAAATACATGCTTTTGAACGACAAATAACTTGGGCAAAAAAATTCAATTTACCTATTGTCATTCATGCTAGAGATTCATTTCAGGAAATTTTTGAAGTATTAGATAAATTGAATGATGAGAAACTAAGTGGTGTTTTTCATTGTTTTACAGGTACATTATCGGATGCGCACAAAATACTCAATTACGGAGGATTTAAATTAGGAATAGGAGGTGTTGTAACCTTTAAAAAATCTGGGTTAGATGAAGTTCTAAAAGAAATAAGTTTAGAAAATATTATACTGGAAACAGATAGTCCGTACTTAGCACCAACTCCTCACAGAGGTAAAAGAAATGAAAGTAGTTTTCTGCCTCTAATTGCCTTAAAATTGTCATCTATCTATGGGATTTCTGAAAATGAAATCGCACAGATTACAACCCAAAATGCTTTAAATCTATTCAACTTATGATTATTTTTAATCTATAATCTTTCAATCTCTAATCTTCAAATTCATGAATCCAAGTGTTTTAATTATTTATACTGGTGGAACAATAGGAATGGTGAATGATCCAACTACAGGCACATTAACAGCTTTTAATTTTGATCATTTATATCATCAGATACCTGAAATAAAAAGATTAAATGTTGAATTAAATACTATTTCTTTTGAAAGGCCGGTTGATTCTTCAGAAATGAATCCTACATATTGGAAACAAATTGCTTCTATTATTTTTGAAAATTATGGAGAGTACGATGGGTTTGTGATTTTACATGGTTCAGATACAATGGCATACACTGCCACTGCATTAAGTTTCATGTTACAAGGTTTAGAGAAGCCTGTAATTTTAACGGGGTCACAATTGCCAATAAATGAAATTAGAACAGATGGACGTGAAAATGTATTAACATCTATTGAAATTGCAGCAGCAAAGAATTTGAATGGTGCAGCTCGTATTCAAGAGGTGGCAATTTATTTTGAAAATAACTTATATAGAGGTAACCGAACGACTAAAATATCTGCCAATGCATTTGAAGCGTTTACTTCACCAAATTTTCCTCCATTAGCAACAGCCGGAATTCATATTAATTACAAAGAAAATAGTGCAAACGCTTTTGTCGATATTAAATTACAACTATATACAGATTTAGATAATAGGGTAGCTCTTTTAAAAATTTTCCCTGGTTTCAATTCGAACGTTTACAAGAGTTTATTTGATTTTGAAAATATTAAAGGGATTGTTTTAGAAACATTTGGTGCAGGGAATGCCCCTACAGATCAATTGTTTGATGATTTAATTGCAGATTATATTCAACAAGGGGGAGTAGTACTAAACATAACTCAATGTTTAAGTGGATCAGTGGAACAAGGTTTATATGAAACAAGTTCATTCTTTCAAAAAATTGGTGTGATTGGAGGTGGTGATATGACTACGGAAGCAGCGATTTGTAAACTAATGTATGCACTTGGAAATTCATCATCGAAAGATGAGGTTGAGAATATATTAAAACAAAACCTCGTTGGTGAGCTTTCTTTAGCTTAGTCCGAAATTTTTTATATTTTTGCAACCCTATCAATAGTTTTCTTAGTAGAGATTTTCCTCCAAATAGATTTCGGAGATTGATAAATAAAGGAGAGGTGTCCGAGTGGTTGAAGGAGCACGCCTGGAAAGTGTGTATAGGTCTAAAGCTTATCGCGGGTTCGAATCCCGCTCTCTCCGCACCCAAAAGCTATCTTTTTGATAGCTTTTTTCTTTTATACACAATAATTTTATTTTTTTATCGTTTTGTTAAGAAATTATTAATGCATTAATTTTTGGTGAAGATAAGTAGGGTTTAAATATTAAAATTCTTTCTTGTGAAATTTGATTTAGCTGAAAATGCAGTTTTAAATAACTGTTATTTAAACTTTTAAATTTAAATTTAAAGTCTACTTGAAAAGTAGGAAAAAAAACAAGCAGGGATTTGAACAATTAAAACTTTTATGTATGTTTGTCAAAAAAATTTTAAAACCAAAAAAAATAAAAAAACGATGAGTACAAAACAAAAAACATCAGGTGGTTTTTCATCTTTGGTAGCAACGATTGCAGTTGCATTGTGTTTAGTAGCAGGTATCATTATTTACATGCAAGTTTTAGGTAATCCAGACAACTTCGTAGGAGGTAATGTTGAAGGTGAACCAAAAGAAGGTAATTTCTTAGGAATTGCTCACAAAGGAGGTATCATTGTACCTTTCTTGATTGCAATGAACTTAATCGTTATTGTTTTCTCTATTGAGCGTTTTGTTACTTTAGCAAAAGCAGGTGGTAAAGGAAGAACGGATAAGTTTGTTGAAGATATCCGTGAGAAATTAGAAAACAACCAAATCGAAGAGGCAATTGCTGCTTGTGATACTCAAAAAGGGTCTTTAGCAAACGTAGTAAGAGCTGGTTTAGTGAAATTTGAATCAGTTGCAAATGATGGTTCTAAAGACAAAGATCAAAAGGTAGAAACAATGCAAAAAGAGCTAGAAGAAGCTACTGCATTAGAATTACCAATGTTGTCTAAAAACTTAGGAGTACTTTCTACTTCAGCTTCTATCTCTACTTTAATTGGTTTGATTGGAACAGTATTAGGGATGATCAAAGCGTTTGCTGCTATGGCAGGTGGTGCACCAGATCCAGCTCAGTTAGCAACAGGTATTTCTGAGGCACTTGTTAATACATTCTTAGGTATCTTCGCATCTACTATTTCTATCGTTGTATATAACTTATTTACAACTAAAATTGATGGAAATACGTATGCAATGGATGAAGCTAGCTATTCTATTGTTCAATCGTTTGCTTCAAAAGTTAAATAATTTAAGCAGTATTTATAAAGTAATTAAATCATTAGAAAATGCCTAAAATTAAAGTTCCAAAACATTCCCCTTCGATCGACATGACGCCGATGGTGGATTTGGCATTCCTTCTTGTGACCTTCTTTATGCTTGCTGCAATTCCAAGAGTAGATTCTCCAGTAGAAGTTTCAACTCCTGCGAGTACTAGTGAAAAATTGATTCCTGAAAACAACCTAACTGTTACAATTGACAAAGGAGGACGTGTTTTTATGGATATCAGTCATGCTGATGCACGTATGGAATTGATTGAATCAATTGAGTCAGAATATAAACTTAATCTTACTGACAAACAGAAAGAAGAGTTTACAAAAATGTCTAGCTTTGGTTGTTCAATCGCTGAACTTCCTAAATATTTAGACATGGAATCTACTGAACGTAAAAAATTTCCGACATTGGGTATACCTGCAGATTCTGCTGTAGGTCAGCTTAGAAACTGGATCAATTTTGGAAATAGAGCTGCGTTAAATACAGGAAGAACTAAGTTTGAAGAAGCTGCAATGAAAGGAAAGAATCCTGTAAAAAGTGATTTTGAACCTAAATATGTATTACGTGTGGATGGAAAAGCAGTTTATGTGCACGCTCAAAACGTAATTAACACATTTAGAGATTTGAACTTAAATAACTTGAATTTCATAACATCGGCTGAAAAAGCGCCTAAACAATAAGAAGAAATGGCAGAAATTGCAGATAACGGCGGTGGTGGCCACGAAAAAGGTGGTAAGAAAAGACCTAAGAAAGGTTCGACGCGAATCGATATGACACCAATGGTGGATTTAGGTTTCCTTTTGCTTACTTTCTTCGTAATGACCACTACGTTTAGTAAACCGAAAGTAATGAGTTTGGTGTATCCTCCAAAAACGGAAATACCACCTGAAGACTTGCCAGAAGTAAAAAAGGGAATTACATTTATTCTTTCTAAAGATAAAATCTTTTACTACTTAGGTCAGTTTTATGGACCAGGAAATAAAGAAGGTAAACCTGAAACTCAATTACAAGAAACAACGTTTGGACCTCAGGGAGTAAGAACATTGTTGGCTGGACTGAACTCTTATGTTATTAATAACAAAAAAGGGTTAGATACTAAATTTAAAGCAAAATCTATTGATAAAAAGAAGTATGAAGCAATGCTTGCAGATTATCAAAATGATCCAGATGCTTTGAAAGTATTGATTAAAACAGATGACAAAGCTACATGTGAGAACTTTGTGAATTTGATAGATGAATTAGAAATTGCTCAGGTTGGTGTAATTGCACCAGTTGACTTGACAGTTCCTGAAGATAAATTATTGAAAGCTAAATTATAAGAGTATGGGTATTATCATAGGAATTGCTCTTATCATTGCAGGAATTTCATTATATGATTATTTTGCTGCAAGAAGATGGCAACAGATCACTTCTGCTGACAGAAACGAAATCGTTTTTGCTCATAGAAACAAAGAATATGGTGCGTATGTTCTTCGTAGAGATTACGACCGTAACATGGCTATCATCTTATTTAGTTTGTTTGCTTCGTTTGCTTTGTCTTTTGGAATTTACAAATTCGTTAAGAATTTACCAGAAGAAAAAGTAGAAGGACCAAAAGTGGATATCATCAAAAGAACCATTCAAACAGCTAAAAAAGATACACCACCACCACCACCACCACCACCACCTGCTCCACCCCCAGGACCAAAAGTGGTAGCAAATCCTCCGCCAGTTATTATGGATAATGCACGTGAAGATGAAGTTCCAACACAAAGTGAGGTTGAGAATGTAGTAACAGGTGCTAAAGATAACCCTGGAAATGATGATTGGGGAGCTGCTGTTCCAGAACCGGGTAATGGTCCAGTTCAACAAACAACCGTAGAGACAATCGAGGAGTTTGTGGATGAAGAACCCGAATATCCAGGAGGATGGGAAGCTTTTTATACTTGGGTAAGTAGAAACATGCAATTCCCAGAAGGTTCAGATGGAGGTAACTTAAATGTGGAAGTTACACTATCTAAAGGAGGAGACATTTATGATGTTCGTATCCTTTCAAGTGATGCAAGAGAATTGGATGCAGAAGCTAAAAGAGTATTATTAAAATGTAATAATTTTAGACCTGCAAAAATAAATGGTAAACCAGTGAATTATAAATTCTCATTACCAATTAAATTCCAACCTTAAATACTTAAAGGGTGTCTATCAGACACCCTTTTTTATTATAAGTTCTAGTTATGAAAATAGTAAACATAGCCATGTCCATCTTAAGTATTACCATGTGTGTAGTACTTTTTTATTTTATAGCCTTTACTTCTATTTTTGCTGATCGTTTAGATGGTTTCAAAAAACCTATGATGTTAGCCATTCTAAGTGTTTATGGAGTGTATCGAATTTTTATGCTATATTTATCTTTAAAGAAAAAGAAACGTTCATCATTATAATTTGAGATATGAAGTTAGTTGCATTTTTGATGTTGAGTATTGCAATCTTGCAATCTTGTGGAGGAAGTTCATCTACTAAGAAAACAGAAAATCCTCATGAATATGCAAATATTGCTATTGATGAGTCATTTAAAAAATTACTTAAAACCAGTATTGACACTTACGAAAGTCAATATCCCAAAGCAAAGTTTATCCCCACCTATACCTCTGAGGTAGATGCGATTGAAGCTCTGATAAACGATAAAAAAACGCAAACAATCGTTATTTCACGCGAATTAACTAAAAGAGAAATTTATATCTTAAAAACAAAAGATATTGAAGTGAGAAGTAATAAAATTGCAACAGACGGTATTGCGTTAATTGTTCATCCTTCCAATTCAGATTCAACTTTTACGGTGAATGAGTTAAAAGAGATATTGTTAGGCAAGAAAACGACTTGGAGCAATGGGAAAAAAATCCAAGTTGTATTTGATAAACCTTACTCTGCCAATTTTAACTATTTAAAAAAGTTGTGTGATAATGGACCGATTGAAAATAATGTTACAGCATTAAAATCCAATGAAGAAGTGATTAAATTCATCAAAGAAAATCCTTTTTCGATTGGGGTTATTGGAGTGAATTGGATTAGTGATCAACATGATTTTGATACTAAATATTTCTTAAATGGAATTCGAGTTGCTTCCGTTAAAAAGGATAATAAATCCTTGGCTTTTCAACCGTATGCAGGGGTGTTATATACCAAAGAATATCCATTAACTCGCGAAATTTGGATGATTAATTATTCTCCAAGAAGCTCAGTTGCTTCCAGTTTAATAAATTTTATGTTACGTGAGCCAGGTCAATTGATTGTGCAACAATCTTCGTTAGTACCTGCAAATGCTCCTATTCGTTTAATTGAAATGAGAACAGAATAATATGAGGTATTGGATTAAAATTGGTTTTACTTTGGTAATGATGTTTTGTTACCAATCTGTGCAAGCTCAAAGCTCAAATGATACATTGATAGATGGAGAACCTTATCCAATAGACCCAGAGTTTCCTGGAGGATGGGAAAATTTTTATATTTATATAGTATCTAATGTAAAAGATCCTAAAAATTTTAAAGGACGAGAATTTATATTAGACTGTGAAGTTGATACTTTAGGTGGACTACATGTATTGAAAATTACTCCAAGATATAATTTTCTATTAAATAAAGAATTAATTCGAGTTTTAGAGGCAAGTCCGAAATTTATTCCTGCATATTTCATAGACAAAAAAATAAATTATCGGTTTACGATACCAATTAGGTTTCAAAACTAATTTTAAATAAATGTTAAATTGGGGAATTTCCTTTTTAGGGAGATTTTTCATTCTACTAAATCCTTACTTTTGTCAAACTTGGCAAATTATTTGTTAGAAGAAATAAAATTAAAGATAAAATGAAAAAAGTACTTTATTTGATGTTTTTAGTAGCATCATTCTCTCAAGCTCAATCGTTACAAAATGCTATTAAATTAACCGATAGTGAGCAATATTCGTTGGCGGATAAAGAATTGAGAGATTTAATCAAAGCGGATAATACAAAACCAGAGTATTTTTATTATTTAGGTGAAAACTTTGCTGATCGTAAAGAAGCGGATTCTGCTTTATATTATTGGAGAATTGCTACTTCTAAAGATGCTTCTCTTCCGTATACATCTATCGCTCAAGCAAGAGTTAAGCTTGTAGAAAAGGACTATACAGCAGGTAAAACTATTTTGGATCAAGTGTTAGCTTCAAATAAAAAAAATGCAGAATTATACCGTGTTTCTACAAAAGCACTTCTTGATTCAGATTCAAAATTGTTTGACGAAGCGATTGCCTATGTTAATAAAGCAATTGAATTGGATGAAAAAAATGAAGATGCATATTTACTTAAAGGTGATGCATTAATGTTGCGTTCTTCTTCGAACGTTAATGAAGCCATCAAAAATTACAATTTTGTATTGGGTATCAATGCTAAATCTTCTAGAGGGTTAGTACGAATCGCAAAAATTTATGTCCGTTTAAAATCACCTTCATCTGATTCTTCTGCAAATGCATACTTTCTTGAAGCTCAAAAATTAGATCCTAATTATGCGCCTGCTTACAGAGAACACGCTGAATTATTAATGTCAAGAAATAAAATTGATAGAGCACTAGAAAATTGGAAAAAATATCTTCTTATAAATAATAGTTTGGAAGCAAGATATAGATATACTACAACGCTATTTTTAGGAAAACAATATTGTGAAGTGATAGGCGAAGCAACAAATTTAAAAACAAATGGATTTACAAACTTTTATGTAGATCGTATGTTAATGTCTTCTTTTGCTGAATGCACAAAAGATAAAGAAAATGCAGTAAAAGGACTTGCTGCTGCTGAACTGTTTTTTACTTCTGTTCCAAAAGATAAAATCATCGCTTCAGACTATAAATACAAAGGGAATTTATTAGTAGCTAATGGAAAAGATTCGCTGGCTGTATTGGATTATCAAAAAGGATATGAAATAGAGACAAAAAATAAATCAGAGTATGTGGCATTAATTGCTAAATCTTACATGAAACTTAAAAAGTATGATAAAGTAATTGAAATGTATGAATCTAAATCAAAAGAATCTGCGCTAACTGCTACTGAATTATTTGATTTAGGTAGAGCATATTATATCAATAAGAATTATGTTTTAGCTGATACAACTTTTGGTAAATTAATTTTAGCTTCGTCTAATTATGTACCAGGATACTATTGGAAAGGAAATGCTTCTTATCAATTAGATCCTAAAAATGAAAAATGGTTAGCTAAACCACATTACGAAAAAGCGTTTTACATGGTTAAACCTGAAGAACGTTTACAAGGTAATAATAAACGAATCATGATTGATTGTGGTAAGTATTTAGTGGAGTATTATGTTAGAAAAAAAGACAATGTGAAAGCAAAAGAAATTCTAACGATTTTAACTGAAGTTGATCCTACAGATGCTCAATTTAAAAAGCAAATGGCAGAATTAAAATAAGTAGATAACATTACATATTTAAAGGCAGTCTTTTCAGATTGCCTTTTTTTATGCGCTTTAATTTGTCTATTATCCTTATCTTAGGACTTTAAAATTTTCTAGTATGATCGTAGAAGTAAAAAAATATAACACAGAAGACCATTTGGTTTTTTTACTTGGTAAAAAAAACAATGAGGTTTCTGATATCCATCCTTTAGCACAAGAATTAGCAACAACTTTTTTAGAAGGTAAAGAAGAGGTTGATTATTTAAAATTAGGTTCGCAATTCATTTTCTTTGTGAAAGATGATTTGTCGGATGAAAAATTGAGAATTGCCGGAAACACTGTTCGAACTAAATTACCAAAAGACGCTAAAAAAGTAACTATTTCTGGAAAAAAAGATACTGCTTTAGTAATTGCAGAAGGATTAGTGTTATCTAATTACCAATTTTTGAAATATTACAAAAATGCCGATGAAAGAAAATACCAATTAGAATCGGTAGAAGTAATCGGAAAATTTGAAAAAGAGCAAATTCAAAAATTAAACAACATCTTAAAAGCAGTTTGTTGGGCAAGAGATATGGTGAACGAACCTGTATCTTTCTTAACCGCAACACAACTAGCAACTGAAATTCAAAAATTAGGAGAGGAAGCGAAGTTCTCTGTTCAGGTGTTAGAAAAAGCAAAAATTGAAGCATTGAAAATGGGAGGTTTGTTAGCTGTTAACAAAGGTTCGGTTGAACCACCAACATTTTCAATCATTGAATACAAACCAAAAAATGCACGTAATAAAAAACCACTAGTTTTAGTTGGTAAGGGTATTGTCTATGATACAGGAGGATTGAGTTTAAAGCCAACTGCTGGATCGATGGATTTAATGAAAAGTGACATGGCAGGAGCAGCTTGTATGTCTGCAACAATTTATGCAGCTGCGTTAAATCAATTAGATGTGCATATTGTAGGATTAATTCCTGCAACTGATAATAGACCAGGTTTAAACGCGTATGCTCCTGGTGATGTTGTACATATGTATGATGGAACAACCATTGAAGTGTTAAATACGGATGCAGAAGGAAGAATGATTTTAGCTGATGCATTGGCATATTCAGCAAAATTCAACCCAGAGTTAGTAATTGATGCAGCAACATTAACAGGTGCTGCTGTAGTTGCTATTGGAACGAAAGCATCTTGTATGATGGGGAATGCAAAACAAAAGGTGTTGGATAAATTAGTTGAAGCTGGAAACGATGTACATGAAAGATTGGTTCAATTGCCTTTCTGGGATGAATATAAAGATGAGTTAAAATCTTCGGTAGCTGATATGAAAAACATTGGAAGTCGTTATGCAGGAATGATTACGGCTGGAAAATTTTTAGAGCATTTTGTGAAAGCTCCTTATGTTCATTTGGATATTGCTGGACCAGCATTTTTAGAAGCTCCTGAAAATTACAAAGGAAAAGGTGGAACAGGAGTAGGGGTAAGATTGTTACACGAGTTTATTGAAAAACATTTTTAATGGATAGAGAAAGAGAAAAAGACTTGATACGTGTTGGTATTTCTATTGGAGATATTAATGGTATTGGTCCTGAAGTGGTGATAAAAGCGTTGTCAGATAATCGCATTTTGCAAGATTGCATACCTGTTGTTTATGCATCTACCAAAACATTATCGTACCATAAAAAAATGATTAAAATTGATGAGTTCGCTTATCAATCTTGTAAAACTGCGGATGAAGCACATGCCAATAAAGTAAACGTGATCAATGTTTGGAATGATGAAATTCGTTTTGAAATTGGTCAAGTTTCTGAAACCGGAGGAAAATATGCTTTTGCTTCATTAGAAAGAGCAACGGAGGATTTAGCGCAAAACAAAATTGATGTATTAGTTACAGCGCCTATTTCAAAAGAAGCAATTTCAAAAGCGGATTTTAAATTTCCAGGACATACTGAATATTTGGCACATTTATCAAATGTGGACGAAGCATTAATGATGATGATTAGTGATCGATTGAAAGTAGCTTTGGTATCGACGCACGTTCCGTTGAAAGATGTTTCGTCAACAATTACCAAAGATGGAATTTTCAAAAAGTTAAATCAATTAAATCAATCATTGATTAAAGACTTCGGAATAATTAAACCAAAAATTGCGGTATTAGGCTTAAATCCACACGCTGGGGAACAAGGGAAATTAGGTTCTGAAGAAACAGACATCATTATTCCTGCCATCAATGAATTCAATCAACAAGGAGGAACCGCATACGGCCCTTATCCTGCTGATGGATTTTTTGGTTCTTCACAAGTAAACCAATTTGATGTTGTATTAGCGATGTATCACGATCAAGGTTTAACAGGTTTCAAAGCTTTATCTTTTGAGGACGGTGTTAATTTCACTGCTGGCTTACCAATAGTTCGCACATCACCAGATCATGGTACTGCGTTTGATATCGCAGGTCAAGGAATTGCAAATGCTCAATCCATGCGAAGTGCTATTTATTGGTCGTTGGATATTTATAAAAATAGAAAGTTTCACAAAGAAATTCATGCTAATCCCTTGAAGGCGCAACCAGTTTCTGACGGGAGAAGAAAAAATAATTCACACGCAAAAGAGCAGGATAACTAATTATTAGAGAATAATTAGAGTGTTAAAACGAAGGTTGTTTAGTCAAAAAATAAAAAGATATAAACAATCTTCGTTTAATTTTATTATCTTTGCCTTCCTTATCAAAGAGTGAATATATGCGAAATGAATTTCTTATTCCATTTGTTGGACTGAAAATCGGGAAGCATACATTTGATTTTGAGATAGGAAACACGTTCTTTGAATCTATGGAGTATTCCATTATTGAACAAGGAAATGTAAAAGTTACTTTAGAATTAGATAAAAAAGAGACAATGATGATTGCTCTTTTTCATGCTGAAGGAACGATTAATACCTTGTGTGATCGATGTAATACGCCAATGGATTTGGAAATTGATGGAGGGTACAAGCTTATTTACAAATTCGGACTTGAAGAGGAAGAAGATGAAATGTTGATTGTATTGCATCCAGATAGTTATCAGATTGACGTTACAGATCCAATTTATCAGTTAATCACTACCCAATTGCCTTTGAGGTCATTACATGATGAAGGCGAATGTGATGAAGAAATGTGGAACCTTTTACAACAACATGTCGTAAATCCAGAAGACGAGGATGATTTTGATGATGAAGATTGGGATGACGAAGATGAAGAATATGATGATTGGGATGATGAAGAAGGAGATGAAGATCCCGATGAAGATGAAGACGATTTTGAGGAGGACGAAGAAGATGATAACGATAAACCGATTGATCCTAGATGGGCAATCTTAAAGAATTTGAACTAATAGTTTTAATATAAATAAAGTAAAATGGCACATCCTAAGCGCAGAACTTCTACAACAAGAAGAGACAAAAGAAGAACGCATTTTAAAGCAGTAGCTGACAATATCGCAATTTGTCCTACAACAGGTCAGCCTCACTTATTCCACCATGCTTACTGGCATGAAGGAAAACTTTACTACAAAGGGAAAGTTGTAGCTGAGAAAGAAGTAGCAATTTAAGCGAATTAAAACTTATTCTTCCTGATGAAGATAGGATTAGATATTTTAGGGGGTGATTTTGCGCCAGATGCAAATATTTCTGGTGCAATCCTCGCTCAAAAAGAACTTCCTCAGGATGTTAAGCTCGTGTTATTAGGTGACAAAGAGTCAATCGAACGTGACCTAGAAAGTCGTGGTGCGAATGTTTCAGATTTTGAAATCGTTCATGCTCCAGATGTAATCACGATGCATGATCATCCTACGAGAGCTATTCCGCAAAAGCCGAACAGTACTATTTCTGTTGGGTTTGATTTGTTGGCTAAAAAAGAAATCGATGCATTTGCAAGTACGGGTAATACTGGTGCTATGCTTGTTGGTGCAATTTACAAGGTGAATACAATTCCAGGAATTATTCGTCCATGTATAACATCTGTTCTTCCGACTTTTGACGGAGGAAATTCGGTGTTGTTAGACGTTGGTTCAAATGCAGATTGTAAACCTGATGTATTGTATCAATTTGCTGTATTGGGTGCTTTATATGCCAAGAATGTGTACGGAATTGAAAATCCGAAGGTAGCTCTTTTGAATATAGGTGAGGAAGAAACGAAAGGTAACTTATTGACGATTGCTGTACATAAAATGTTGGCTGAATCTGAAGAAGTAAACTTTGTTGGTAATATCGAAGGTAGAGATATTTTCAGAGGAAAAGCTGATGTGATCGTTTGTGATGGTTTCACAGGTAATATCGTTTTGAAACAAGCGGAAGGTTTTTATTATATGCTACGTAAACGAGGTATTAAAGATGAATACTTCGATCGTTTCAATTATGAAAACTACGGAGGTACTCCAATTTTAGGAGTGAAAGGAAACGTGATTATTGGTCACGGAATTTCAAATGATATTGCAGTGAAAAATATGGTGTTACATTCGTATCATGTTGCTAAATCTGGATTAGCTACCCGAGTAAACGAAGCATTTAATTAAGATATGAGTAAAATAACAGCTGCAATAACGGGTGTTCAAGGGTATTTACCTGAAACGATTTTGAGCAACCACGATTTAGCACAAATGGTGGATACTACGGATGAGTGGATTTTAACTCGTACGGGTATTTCAGAAAGAAGAATCATGAAAGATGGAGCTTCTTCTGACATGGCTGCTGAAGCAGTGAAACAATTGTTAGATAAAAAAGGATTATCTCCTTTGGATATCGATTTAGTAGTTGTTGCAACCGTAACTCCAGATCATCCATTTCCAAGTACTGCAAACATTGTTTGTGATAAAGTAGGAATGACAAATGCATGGGGTTTTGATTTAATAGCTGCATGTTCTGGATTTATTTATGCACTTCAAACAGGTGCTAAATTTATCGAATCAGGAACGCACAAAAGAGTTTTAGTAGTTGGTGTTGATAAAATGAGTTCTATCATTGACTACCAAGATCGTACAACTTGTGTGATTTTTGGTGATGGAGCAGGCGTTGTTTTATTAGAACCAAATGAAGAAGGTCTTGGAGTACAAGATGCAATTTTAAGAAGCGACGGTTCAGGTAGAAAATATTTAATTCAACCTGCTGGTGGTTCTGCAAATCCTGCTACTCTTGCTACAGTTGAAAATAGAGACCATTTTGTTAAACAAGAAGGTAAAACAGTTTTCAAATTTGCTGTAACAAATATGGCTGAGGTTTCTGCTGAAATCATGGAAAAAAATAACTTGAAAAGTGAGGATGTAGATTGGTTAGTTCCACATCAAGCAAACTTACGAATCATCGATGCTACCGCTGAAAGAATGGGATTGTCTAAAGAAAAAGTGATGATCAACATTCAAAAGTATGGTAACACAACTGCAGCTACACTTCCATTATGTTTATGGGATTGGGAAAATCAATTAAAAAAAGGGGATAATATTATTTTATCTGCTTTTGGAGGAGGATTTACGTGGGGTGCTGTATATTTAAAATGGGCATATAATTCAAATTAAGAATAAGAACTTAAATCAAACAATATGAATCTTAACGAAATTCAAGATTTAATTAAATTCGTTTCTAAATCAGGTGTAAGCGAAGTTGAAATCGAACAAAAAGATTTTAAAATCGTAATCAAAGCTGAAAATAAAACGAAAAAAGAAGAGCATACTGTTTATGTTCAAGCTCCAGTTGCACAAGCTGCTCCTGTTGTAGCTGCTCCAGTTGCTGCACCTGCTGCTGCACCAGTTGCAGAAGCTCCTAAAGCTGCTGCACCAGCTTCTGATGATGCTAAATATGTAACGATTAAGTCGCCAATGATTGGTACTTTCTACCGTTCATCTTCTCCAGACAAACCTGCATTTGTAAATGTTGGAGATTCAGTTGGAAAAGGACAAGTAGTTTGTATTATCGAAGCAATGAAATTGTTCAACGATATCGAATCAGAAATTTCTGGAAAAATCGTTAAAGTATTGGTTGACGATGCTTCACCAGTGGAGTATGACCAACCTTTATTCTTAGTTGATCCAGCGTAATAAACGAATCATAGTAGAGGGTGCAGACTTTTGTTTATCAAAAGTTTGCTCCCTTTTTTTATAAATTCAACGGAAATGTTTAAAAAAATATTAATTGCAAACAGAGGTGAAATCGCTTTACGTATCATTCGTACATGTAAAGAGATGGGAATTAAAACTGTAGCAGTTTATTCTACTGCAGATAAAGATAGTTTACCAGTAAGATTTGCTGATGAAGCGGTTTGTATCGGACCAGCTGTAAGTACTAAATCTTATCTATCAATTCCTAATATTATTGCTGCTGCTGAAATTACTAATGCAGATGCAATTCACCCAGGATATGGATTCTTGTCAGAAAACGAAAAGTTTTCTCAAATCTGTCAACAACACGGTATTAAATTTATCGGTGCTTTGCCAGACCAAATCGCACGTATGGGTGACAAAGCTACTGCTAAAGCGACGATGATTGCTGCTGGTGTTCCTTGTATTCCTGGTTCAGCTGGTCTTGTAAAAGATTTAGATGATGCTTTAGAACAAGCTAAAAAAATCGTTTACCCAGTGATTATCAAAGCTACTGCTGGAGGTGGTGGAAAAGGTATGCGTATTGTTTGGAAAGAGGAGGATATGGAAGCGCTTTGGAATTCTGCTAAACAAGAAGCTGCTGCTGCTTTTGGAAACGATGGTATCTACATGGAGAAATACATTGAAGAACCACGCCATATCGAGATTCAAATCGCAGGTGACCAATTCGGAAATGCTTGTCACTTATCTGAAAGAGATTGTTCTATTCAACGTAGACACCAAAAATTAGTAGAAGAAACTCCGTCACCATTTATGACTGACGAATTACGTGAGCGTATGGGTGAGGCTGCAATTAAAGCTACAAAAGCGGTAAATTACGAAGGTGTAGGTACTGTTGAGTTCTTGGTAGATAAACATAGAAATTTCTACTTCATGGAGATGAATACGCGTATCCAAGTAGAACACACTATTACGGAAGAGGTAATCAACTATGATTTAATTAAAGAGCAAATTAAAATAGCTGCTGGACATAAAATCTCTGGAAAAAATTACTATCCGCAATTACACGCGATTCAATGTCGTATCAATGCTGAAGATCCATTCAATGATTTTAGACCATCTCCAGGTTTAATCACTTCGTATCATAGCCCAGGTGGACATGGAGTTCGTTTGGATACTCATGCTTATGCAGGATATACTATTCCACCAAACTACGATTCAATGATTTCTAAATT
The DNA here is from genome assembly GCA_044370735.1 of Crocinitomicaceae bacterium. Taxonomy (GTDB): domain Bacteria; phylum Bacteroidota; class Bacteroidia; order Flavobacteriales_D; family Crocinitomicaceae; genus CANHVK01. The sequence goes on from JBILUY010000010.1 coordinate 23,130, forward strand.
AATCGTTGTAGCGCAAACGCGTGATGAGGCAATTTTGAAAATGAAACGTGCGTTGGATGAGTATGTGATTGAAGGTATCAAAACAACTATTCCTTTCCATCAAAAATTAATGGATAATGAAGATTTCCAAAAAGGAAACTTCACTACTAAATTTATGGAAACATTCGAATATTAAAATTCGATTAACCAATATTTCTAAAAGACTACTTCATTCGAGGTAGTCTTTTTTGTTTCTACAAATTAGTAATAGTTAATAGGGAGAATTATTTTTAGGAAAATCTAAATATGAAATGTTAGATACAATACTACAAATCCTATCCCAAAGCCTAAAAAGACTTGTTTTAAGGAATGTTTTTGTAAATAAAGTCTAGAAGTTAGGATTAGTCCACAAAGTAGTGTAGAAGCGAAAATAATCCACAAAGGATAATAAATTTGAAGTTGATAATAGGAAACAATGTATGCTAAAAACATACCTGCTCCAAGTCCGTGTAAACTTACTTTTTCAAATCCGTTTACTATTAGCGCTATAATAATTGCAGCAAAACTTCCTAAAGGGAATAAATGTACTTGAAGTGGTAAGATTCCTTCTGGAGTTTTGTTCCATAAAAACCACGAAAAAAAAGCTGCATATAACGCAGTAATAATCATTGGTACAGAACGTTCTTTTTGGACATCCACCTCAATCGAAGAAATAATTTTACTTCGTTTTAAGAAATGTAAAGAAAGGGCAGGGGCTAAAAATGAAAATAATCCAAACAAAGCAAGAATAGCTAATTTCAAATCTGGAGATAAAAAAAACAAGGTGTTACGTTGATAAAATCCAGATTCAAATGATGGAATATACATGGTAATTAGCAATGCATATACAGGCATTATTAAGGGCATAAAAAGCCAAGAAATGGCAGTAGAAAGATTTTTCATTTACAATTCTTTACGTAATCGTGCGACAGGAATATTTAGCTGCTCACGGTATTTAGCTACTGTTCTACGGGCAATATTGTATCCCTTTTGTTGCAATAATTCGGTCAATTTATCGTCAGGAAGTGGTTTGCGTTTGTCTTCTTGTGCAATGGCCTCAGCTAATATTTTTTTCACCTCTCTGGTAGAAACTTCTTCTCCAGAATCGGTCGACATCGATTCAGAAAAGAAATATTTTAAAGAGAAGATACCATAATTCGTTTGGACATATTTGCTATTTACAACTCGAGAAATAGTTGAAATATCTAAACCAACAACTTCCGAAATGTCTTTCAAAATCATCGGTTTTAAGTTGGTTTCATCTCCTGTTAGAAAAAATGCTCGTTGGTAATTCATGATAGCATTCATGGTAACAAAAAGAGTGTTTTGTCGCTGTTTGATTGCATCAATAAACCATTTGGCACTTTCTAATTTTTGTTTGACAAAGGAAACAGCTTCTCTGTCTGCCTTAGATTTTTTTGCTCCTTCAGCATAGGCACGAAGCATATTTTCATATTCTTTACTGACTTTTAAGTCGGGTGCATTTTTCCCATTTAAAGTCAGTTCTAATTTCCCTTCAAATTCAAATACAGAAAAGTCAGGGGTAATTTGTTGCATTGGCTTTTCAGTCTCTTTAGATGAACCTCCTGGTTTAGGATTTAGTTTTAAAATAACGTCAATCGCTTCCTTTAAATCTTCTTCTTCGATTTCTAGTTTTAATAATATTTTGTCGTAATGCTTTTTGATAAATTCATCAAAATGATTTTCTACAATTTTTTTTGCTGTAAATCGAGTAATGTCACCGTCGTGCTCTCTTTTTAATTGTAACAATAAACATTCTCTCAAATCTCTAGCACCAACCCCAGCAGGATCTAATTCTTGTACAATTTGAAGCACTTCTTCAATTTCTTTTTCAGTCACGAATACATTTGCAGAGAAAGCTAAATCATCTACCAATGCATATACATCTCGATTCAAGTAACCCGATTCATCTAAGTTACCAATGATAATATCGGCTATTAGAAACTGGGTATCGTCCAAATCCAATAAATGGAGTTGTTCTAATAATTTTTCTTGAAACGATTGTTCACCAGATAAAGGAACGTAATATTCTTCATCGTCTTTAGAGCGATTATTTGATTGTGTTTTATAATCAGCACTGTCATCATCCATATAATCGGATAAATCGAAGTCGGTAGAACCATCTAAATCTTCACTATAATCTTCCTCTGAAGATGGATATTCTTCTTCCAATCGATCTAGCCCTTCTTCTAAAGCCGGATTTTCTTCAATCTCTTGTTTGATTCGTTGATCTAATTCAATAGTTGGCACCTGCAACAATTTCATCAATTGAATTTGTTGCGGAGAAAGTCGCTGCTCCAAGCGTTGCGTTAACTGTTGTTTGAGTGCCATTGGTCTTTAATCCTGTCTACTAAATTTAGAAAAAAATACCCACATTTTTAAGTGTGGGTAAGTTATTTTTTAAAACTCTGCGTTTTGAGGTGTTCTTGGGAAAGGGATCACATCACGAATATTTGACATACCAGTTACGAACATAATCATACGTTCAAAACCTAATCCAAAACCAGCATGTGGAACCGAACCGAATTTACGTGTGTCTAAATACCACCAAAGTTCTTCTTCATGAATATTAAATGCTTTGCATTTTTCTTTTAGCACATCTAAACGCTCTTCACGTTGAGATCCACCAACGATTTCACCAATTCCTGGGAACAACACATCCATTGCTGCAACTGTTTTACCATCTTCGTTTTGACGCATGTAGAACGCTTTAAATGAAGCAGGATAATCCGTGATGATAACAGGTGATTTGAATTCTTTTTCTACCAAGAAACGTTCGTGCTCACTTTGTAAATCTGTTCCCCAAGCAACATCAAATTTGAATTTTTTCTTCTTGTAGTGAGAACTATTTAATAGGATATCGATTGCTTCAGTATATGTGATTCGTTTGAATGGATTATTGGCAACAAATTGTAATCTTTCAGTTAATCGTAATTCATTACGTTCAGCTTGTGGTTTACTTTGTTGTTCAGTGAAATCTCTGTCATCTAAGAATTTAAGGTCATCCGCGCAATTATCCATCACATATTGACAAATGTATTTTAGGAATTCCTCGGTTAAATCCATATTGTCATTTAAATCATTGAATGCTACTTCAGGCTCTATCATCCAAAATTCTGCTAAATGGCGAGAAGTGTTTGAATTTTCGGCACGGAACGTTGGTCCAAAGGTGTACACTTGACCTAAAGCCAATGCAGCTAACTCTGCTTCTAATTGACCAGATACAGTTAAGTTTACAGATTTCCCAAAAAAGTCTTCTGAAAAATCTACATTACCTTCTTCGTTTAGTTTTGGATTTTTAGGATCAAGGGTTGTAACACGAAACATTTCACCAGCACCTTCAGCATCAGACCCCGTAATAATTGGTGTATGTAAATAGAAAAATCCTTTATCGTTAAAGAATTTATGAATAGCATAGGCAACAGCGTGGCGTATTCTGAAAACAGCACCAAAAGTATTTGTACGGAAACGAAGGTGTGCTTGTTCACGTAAAAATTCCAAACTGTGTTTTTTCGGTTGCATTACCGTTTTTTGAACATCTTCAGGATTTGCTTCACCTAAAATTTCAATGGAATTAACCATTAATTCAACTGCTTGTCCGCTCCCTTGAGATTCAACCAGTGTTCCAGTTAAACTCAACGCAGCTGCAGTAGATATTTTTTTCAAAAGTGTTTCATCGAATTTTTCAAAGTCAACCACTGCTTGAAGTGTATTGATTGTCGATCCGTCAGAAAGTTGAATAAAACGATTGCTTCTAAATGCACGAACCCATCCTTTTACTGTGATTTCAGCACCAATTGTTGGTTGGCTTAATATGTCTTTTATTTTAAGTCTTTTCATTTTAAGTGTTTCTTTTTGCTGATGAAAAATTCAGTTTCAAATTTAAGCATTCGAAAATAAATAATTAATAAGGTTATTTTTAATTATTCTTTATATGCTTGCCATTTTTTTAATAGAGTTGTAAAAATTAAAATAGATATGATACTCACAGCTAAATAAACAAAAGGATTATCAAGATAAGAATAGGGTTTGTAGTATTCAGTAATTGTCTCTTTGCATATATTAGTTTTTGTTATGTCATAACCATAATTTGCAACATTAGCCAGAATTGTTAAGAATAAAAAAGGAGTAGTTAGATATAAAATACTTATGAATACGTTCATAAGGGATTTTTTAAAATAATTTGTTTTAAGATTTATTAAAAAGATTACCCATAAAATTATTTCATTGATTAGGTATATGTTTAGTAAACTGTTTTCATCGTAAGATCTTGTAATAAGCATTACTAAACCATTGACTAAAAATAGTA
>JBILUY010000011.1:0-27376 GCA_044370735.1 Crocinitomicaceae bacterium
CCATAATTCAAAAATTCCTCTTGATTATCTTTTATTATATTTCTTGATATTTCTTCTGTAGTTAAGCTTTTAATTCCTTGAATTTTAATTATATCAGTATTTTCATTTGAAAATATTAGAGGTTTTAATTCATTATTAGTTAGTGACTTTAATCTTAATCCGTTTTCAGGCGATATTTTAGCTTTAGAGCAAAACATTACTTCTTCAATTGTTAATCCTTCAAAATATTTATATTGATTAGTTAAATACTGATTTTTAAACTCAAAAAGTAGTTGGAGAAATTTTTTTAATTTTCGTTCTTTTACTTTTCTTGATAATATATAAATATGATTTTCATTGTAATTGGTTGAAATTATAGTGTAAATACGTGTTCTTAAAGAATATATTAAGTAAAATATACAACTTGCTGTCAACCAGAAAATTTCTGCTGTATCTGCAATTTTTCGATTGCCTATCATTCTCATAATAACTACATAAATTGCTATCAATAAGAAGAAAATAGATAATATAAACCAAATTATTTTTCTTTCTTTTTTAATTTCTGGTTTATTTCCAATTTCTTCAAAATGAATTAAGTTTTCATTATGATTACCATTTATTTTTTTTGAAATGATTAGACCTTCTTTATTAAGTGCATATTTTGCATTATTTGTTTTAAAATCATTCATTATTTCTAGTGATATTTAATCTTTCTACTTTCCCCTTTCTACTTTTTACTTTCTTCCCCTACTTACAATACAAACAATAACTAAAATACTCTTCTGTATGCACAAACGGAGTATTCGGGTCATAAATCTGTTCAATAAGCATTGAAAGTACTTTTGGAAACAATTCTATAATACGAGCGTTAGATAAATCTTTTGCGTTCATCACAAATGGACTTTCAGATATGTTCACTAACGACACAATAGCCGATTCAGAAACGATTCGGTGATGTTTTTTGTAGTACAAATAACTGTAAGTCATCAACTGGAAAAAGTGTTTACAATCGATGGAAAGTTTTACTAATAATTCTTCATCCGTTCCTTCCCATTTTGGACGACTAAAAGATTTACCGACATCCGATTTATCTACTTTTCCTGTTTTGTAATCAATGATGCGAATTTCATCGTCGATCGAGTCAACCCGATCCGCAAAACCTTTTAGTTTAACTGTTTTTTTAGTTCCAAAAATTTCAATTTCTAACGTATCTTCTAATTTTTCCTCTAATGCCTCAATAGCAATGGATTTACCTGTTTTTTGAATGAGTGATTTTTCGTGTTTTAGAAAACGTTTTGTAAGCTCTAATGCCATTGTAAAACTCAAATAATTTTTTCCTTTTAAATAGGCATCAGGCTGACCTCCGAAAAAACGACTAAACGATTCACTCATTAAAAGTTCATACGATTTTTCCATATGCTCAATATCGGCAACTCCTACTTTCGGTGGTAATGGATTTTTTAAATTTCCTTCTTGGTCTCGTTTACAAAACGGAGTATACATCGTTTCAAGAACCTCGTGGATAAACGTACCCAATTGATTACTTTCTATCGTTTCATCTACTTTTTCTGCTTCCCCAAAACGTAATAGGTATTTGTAATAGAAATCAAGTGGACAAGCAAAAAACGTTTTTAACGCAGAAGCCGATAATCCTTGTGCTAAAAACGCATCTAATTTATCAACGATATCTTTCGTTTTTTCTACTGATTTACTCTTTGTTTTTGATTGATTTTCAGGTAAAGTATAATCCTTTTTACGAAGGATAAAGTTTTTATTATCTTTTTGTAATTCCAATTCTAATTGCAACAAATACCTGCTAGGTTCACTTGCTGAAATTCCTTCTGTACTTGTTGAATAGGTAATATACATTCGTTCACAATGATGCAATAAACGGTAAAAGTGGTGCGCAAATAATCCTTGTTTGTCACGAGGCAATGGAAGTTCAAGGTGTTTACGTAAATCCATTGGTACCAATGTTTGGATTGGATTTGTTGGAGGCATTTTACCTTCATTCATTCCTATCACGATGATATTTTTAAAATCTAACAAACGTGTTTCCAATAATCCCATAATTTGTAATCCTTCCATCGGATTACCATAATAGGCTATTGTTTCTTGCATCCACGCCTGATTAAATAATGTTCGGAATGTACGTAAACGCATTTCCGGAAACGTTTCGTGAACACATTGCTCAAACCCAACCAACGCATCATCAAGCCCTTTGAGTATTGCTTTTTCAAAGGTATTTTTCTCTTCTAATTCATGAAATAACAAGGAATTCAACGAACGAATTAGTTTTAAAGCTTCTTTCCAATCATTTTTCCAAGGAGTAAACAATGTTTTAAAAATCAAATCAATGCGTTCGGAAACGTGAATTTTATCAGGTGATTGAAATAATTTATTGAAACGCTTTACCTCTTGTTCTTGCTTTCGAGTACTATTCAACTCGACATCGTTCATTATTGAACTAATAAATGGATGATGCCAAAATCCTAGTAAATCTTTGTGATAAACAATGTGTCTTTCGTACTTATCAAACCCTTCTTGTATCTTGAAAATTAATTCTAACCACGTGCGAATGGTACTGTTTTTAAGTGGTAAACCAAGGGTAATATTTGCTTTACCTACATTTTTAGGTATATTATTTAATAATGGAACAATAAGGCTTTCATCTGCAAGGAGTAGGAGTGTTTCATTTAAGGTTTTTTCATCCATTTCAGAAAGTATTGTTCCGGCAACTTTTGCTTGACCAGTAAATTGAGAACACGCAATCACGTCTACCTCTTTAGCCTCTGTTAATAAACGATTTGAAATAAACGGAAGTTCTTTAAGACCTAAATAATTAGTCGTGTTTCGTAAAAACAATCCTGCTTCGTGAATTTTATCGTGATAATAATAGGTATCTGCATCGATAAGAATATCTGCCCTACCCATTTGGTGCAGCTGTTTCATTATGCGTTGTTCCGCTTTCGAAAGAGCATTAAATCCGGCAAATAAAAATCGTTTGTCTGGATAGTGTGAAAAAATGACATCAATATTTTCTGCAACCATTCGATAGGCTTTTCCTGAATAGGTCGCTCCCATTTTATCCAATTTTTCATTCAACCCTTTGTAGTAAATAGGTAAACGATCCCAAAACTCGATAAATTCTTGTTGTCTTTTTGTTAGTGTGGGTTCGCCAAAACTCCAATTTTCAATTTCTTTAATGTCACGTAGGTTTCGAAACATATAGTTTGGGTCAACCAAATAGCGTTCCAATTCATCAAAATCAGATAAAACGATTTGCCCCCAAGTCAGAAATTCATCAAATAAAAGGTGATCATCTTGTTGTAAATTTTCTTTGTGTACTTCATACAATTGAAGCAACAAACGGGTTTTATCTAAAATGGGTTCCTTGGTCAATTCTTTAATCCACTGATGGATAGTGCTAATTTTCGGTGAAAAAATAGGTTTTTTATACACATCAAATAATGCACTTTGCAAATAATGCGAAGCACGTTCTGAAGGTAAAATGATTACCCAATCCGTTAAAGCAACGCCACTTTCAGCGATATGCTTTGCTACTTTTTCTAAAAATTTATCCATAAGTTGATGAATTCATTTCAAAGTTATGTAAAATCAATAGGTCTGATTTCTTACCTAATTATTATTTTTGGGATTTATCACCAATAGTTAATACGTGAAATTTTTAAAAACTAACATTTTATGCTGTTTCTTGCTGATTTGCTCCATGAGTTTATTTGGTCAAGTAATAGATAATCAGTTAGGTAAAGGTTTTGATCATTTTCCAGTTTTTAATCCGAAATACATCAAACAAAAACGTATCAAAGAAATCAAGGCAACTTTTTTTACCAAGAAAACAGGAGATATGATGCGTGAATCCCCAAAATATACGGTCGTTTCTTTTGATTTATTAGGTAGACTTACAGTAAATGCAGAAATTACCAAAAGTGGCTCTTACACTGATACCAGCCACACAGAGTATGTATATTCAACGAAAGGTTGGGTTGCAAAAGAACGAAAAAAGCTTGGAAACAACTGGAAAGTAACAAATTACTTTTATGATACTACGGGTCAAGTAACCAAGGAAGAATACCATTTAGAAAAAGTAATTTTTACTGAATCCGGTTATTCCATCAAAGATTCCCTGTTGGATTATGAAACTTCACGTTACAAACAATATCCAAATCAAAAAAAACGAATCGTATATAATAGTTATGGAAATCCTTATTTAGATATTATCTATTATTTCAATAAGGCAAATCAAATTATTGAAATTGGGAAAAAATTGAAAATGACCTCCGAAATCAATGAAACCAAATTGTTTTACAACGATAAAAATCAAATAGATAGTTTGGTGTTCTTTTCAAGCTTGTCTCCTAATGAAACGGAATCTGTGTATTTTACCTATGATAAATCGGGAAACATACTTGACAAAAAATTGTATGTCAATAAAAAACTCATCTATCGTATCGAGTTTGTGTATAATGAAAAAACAGGAATGCTTTCTTCTATTTTAAAACAAGAAATTGCCAACAATTTCCTGACAATCATCCGTTTCGAAACGATATATTACGATTGATTTTATTTTACATAATTTTGATCCTCCCCCTTAATCCCCCTCCAAAGGGGGAAATAAATGTTACCTATTTGAAATCAAATTTCATACAAACTTTATTTTTTTTCTAAATTTAGGTTATTTAGTATATCCCTTATTATTCTCTTCAAATATTAAAATGTTTTTTACTCAAATTTTTTTGATAAAATTTAATCGACGCTCTGTCGTCTTCCCCCTTTGGAGGGGGGCAGGGGGGAGGATAGTATAATTTTCATTATTCACAAAATAATTCCTATCTTGTTTCGTTATAAATCAATCAAATATATTATTATGAGAAATTTCTACCTTCTATTCGCTCTTTTGATTTTTACAAAATATTCTCTTTCAAATGAGATAGAAATTCTTTCCAAAGCAAAAGAAGTTATCATTTATCATTCTGGAGCACTTGTAAAAAGAACAGCAAATTTCAATTTAGAGCCAGGGTTAAATGAGATTTCTATACCAAATGTTTCAAGTAAGTTAGTTCTGTCATCATTGAAATTTAATAATCGAGATTTAGTTATTTTAAACAAGCGTTTCCTCAAAAAACTTACTGGTGAAGAAAAAAATTCTCTACTAGATGAAAAAGGTGCTTTGGTAAAACAATTGCAATTAATCGAATTAAAATATCAAAATCCATCATTTATCTCAAATGTAGATGAATTGGATAAAATGAATCAATTCTACAATAAAAATGTAACCAAAATAAAAAAGGATTTAAGAATGATAGAGGAAAAGTTAAATCTTGATAGTAAACTAACATTAACTCTTGATAATAAAAATGTTGGCGTTTTAAAATTATTAGTTTCTGTAAACAAAAGAGTTTCAGAATCGATAACTTTTGAGTATATCTGTGGTGGTATAGGTTGGGCGCCGAACTATGAATTATCTGTGACAAATGTTGCATCTAATGTTTGTACTTTGAACTATTTTTCAAAAGTTATGAGTCAAACAGGTGAAGAATGGAAGGATATAAAAGTTAGTTTTTCTTCATTCAATCCACTGTTTAATAATTCAGTTTTACCTAAAGCATCTGAACCTTGGACTATAGATTCACCAAGAGAAGTGTTTTCTTCGAAATCTAATAATGACGAAGAAATGATTGAAGATTCAAGTGCAGTAGATAAGTTAGAAGGTGTTGAATATAAAAATATTAACGTTCCCTTATTGTTGAAAGATATTCAATTAGACGGATTGTATTCTATTTCATCTAATGGCACTTTATTTAATTTTCCTTTGAAAACGGTTTCTATTCCCGCTCATTTTTATTATTACTCCTATCCTGTTTTTGGAAATGATGTCTTTTTAGTTGCTGAAATAAAAAATATTGATACTCTTGGTTTTATTGATGGAAAGGCTACAATTTTATTCAAAGACAGAGAAGTTGGCAAGACAATGGTTCAGTTTAGTACTTCAACTTCAGAATTAATAATTCCAATTACTGCAGACAATAGTGTCATCGTGACAAAAAATGAACTAGCTTCTCAAACTTTTAACAAAGGAGATAGAAAAGTTACTTTGGCATATCGTTTTGATATTAAAAATAATAACACCTTTCCAATTCAAGTCAAAGTAATAGATCAACTACCTATTTCTCAAACAAGTGAAGTAAATATTTCACTTGAAGAAACAAGCAATGGAGCTATAAATTCAGAGGAAGGAGAGATAACTTGGGATTTGCAATTACCAAGTGCTGAAAAAGTTTCAAAAGAGTTGAAATACATTATAAAAGGAGATTATCCAATAAAAACGAGATTTGGAACTACACAAGCTACACGATATAGAAGTTTATCTTGTCCATCTTTTTAGCATTTCTCCCATTTTATCTCGTATCTTTGCTAAAATTTAATTCTGCTCGTGATGAACACAAAAAAACCAGGAAGAAGCAATGCTTTTTCTAAACCGAATCTGAAACCAAAAACAGATAAAAAACCGACAGAGAATTCTGCTCCAAACAAAGACAAGAAAAAGTTTTTTGGGAATAAAGAAAAAGTACGTAAGGGCGATCCAATGCCTAAATTCAACGAAGACGAAATCCGTTTAAACAAATACCTTTCTAATGCTGGAGTAGCTTCTCGTAGAGAGGCTGATGTATTAATTCAATCAGGTGTTGTTAGTGTAAACGACCAGATTATCCTAGAAATGGGGTATAAAATCAAACCTGGTGACGTTGTAAAATACGATGGTGAAACAATTTCAGCGGAAACGAAACGTTATGTATTGTTAAATAAACCAAAAGATTTTATCACTACAATGGATGATCCATTAGGAAGAAAAACTGTAATGTCTTTGGTACGAAAAGCGTGCAGAGAACGTATCTATCCTGTTGGAAGATTAGATCGTGACACGACCGGATTGTTGTTGTTTACAAATGATGGTGATTTAGCGAAGAAATTAACGCATCCACGTTACCGTGCTTCTAAAGTATATCACGTGGAATTGAATAAACCAGTTTCAACTGAAGATTTAGAGCGTTTGAGAACAGGAATTCATTTAGAGGATGGAAAAATTTCCTGTGATAAAGCGGAATATGTTGCAAATGGTACAAGCCGTGAAGTAGGAGTTGAAATTCATTCTGGAAAAAACAGAATTGTGCGTCGTATGTTTGAATCATTAGGCTATGCTGTAATCAAATTAGATCGTGTACAATTTTCTGGGTTGACTAAAAAAGACTTACCTCGTGGATATTTCCGTCATTTAACAGAACAAGAAATAGCGTTTTTAAAAATGAGCTAAAATGAAACTACTTTTTGCTGTATCTGTTTTTGTGTTTTTTTTCACTAATGCAATTGCTCAAAATACGCAAGAAGAAGGAACCGTTTTTTTAGGTGGGGGAATAGGAAAATCGTGGTCCTTTTCTCCCACTTTTAATTTTAACAATGGGGTAAAAACAAAATCATCGCTCTCTGACAATATACTTGCCCCGCAATGGTCTGCTAAAGTTGGATATGTGTTTGCGAATCATTTTGCTATTGATTTCAATGCAGAACGTTTTTTATGGAATTATAACGCTACCTTTCCTTTAACCAATGATATTTTATATGCTCGATTAGGAGTTTTTGGGATGGATAAGTTGTATAAAACGAACAAATCTGAATTTGCAATAACCGGGCTAGCAGGTGTAGGAGGAGGACTTGTTTTTAGCAATAATTCATTGAATAACAATATTGTTCGTTTTGAAAAAAATGCGTTTAATGGATTTGGGGCTACAGCAAATGCTGGCTTACGATTTGAGTTTCATAAACGAATTTATCTGTTGTTAGAGCAAACTGGAGGAATTATCTATCAATCAGTAAAAGGGGAAAATACATCCATTGATTTAAGCCAATTTTATTTACGAACAAACCTTTCTATTGGAGTTTTTATTTACGAACGCTGGAATGAAAGTTGTAATACGTGTCCGAAATGGTAACATATTGTTTTAGTTTGTAATTTTTTTCTAATTTTAACACACATTTGTACAAAAAAAAACTTGCTATTTGCGTTAGAAAGTTTTAAACTTGTACTCTGAAAATGCGACTTATTGAGTTTATGAAAGGTATTTTAATTTTTACTTTGTTATTATTCTTAGGACAAACTGCCTTTGGTGCGTTGTCAATTGAGGGTAGTTACCAAGGAAAAAATTTAATCGTTCAAAACCCAGAAGATCCAGATGGTTTCGGTTATTGTGCTACTAAAGTGACAGTTAACGGAAACATTATGCCAGGAGGTATTGGTCAAAGTGCATTTGAAATCGACTTTTCTTTATTTAATTTAAAAATCGGTCAACAAGTTTTTATTGTCATCGAACATAACTCTGGTTGTTCTCCTAAAATCTTGAATCCTGAAGTGCTTTTACCTAAAAGTACTTTCAAAATGGTGGATATTTCAATTTCAACTTCTGGAAAATTGACTTGGAGAACAAAAGATGAAGATGGAAAGTTACCTTTTATTATTGAACAATATCGTTGGAATAAATGGGTTGATGTAGGCCAGGTTCAAGGAAAAGGAAAAAATAGTGCTCCAAATGCTTATGAATTTCAAGTGGTAGCCCATTCTGGAGTGAATACTGTACGTGTAGTTCAAGTGGACCACACGGGTTCTAAAAGAACTTCAACAGAAGTTAAATTTAAATCTAGTTTACCAGATATCAAGAAAACTCCAATTAAAGTGAAAACGGAGATTGTTTTCACCGCTGGAGAGCAACCAATTGAAACGAAATACGAAATCTACGATGCTTACGGTAACATTGTGAAAAAAGGTTTCGGTTCTTCAGTTAATTGTACCAATCTTGTGAAAGGTGCATATTACATCAACTTCGACAATAAAACAGAGAAGTTCTTTAAGAGTTAATCTCTTTCAAATCCTCGTCTTATGATTAGAATTGAACATTTGGGTATTGCAGTGAGCAATATGGCTGAATCAATCACCCTTTTTGAAAATTTACTTAACACTAAATGCTACAAAACAGAAGGAGTAGAATCTGAAGGAGTGAGAACTGCTTTTTTTCAAGTAGGAGAAAGTAAGATTGAATTATTAGAAGCAACAAACCCAGATAGTCCAATCGCTAAATTTTTAGCAAAACAAGGACAAGGAATTCATCACATCGCATTTGAAGTAAATAACATTGAAGCAGAATTAGAACGTCTTAAATCCCTTGATTTCATTCTTATTCACGAAATACCAAAACGAGGCGCCGACAACAAACGCATTGCTTTCCTTCACCCAAAATCTACGAACGGAGTGTTGGTGGAACTTTGTCAAGAGATTAAATAGTTGATTATTAAAACTTCCCTCCTTGTTTACACAGTGCCTTTCGATTGAGGTGTGTCACGAAAGATTTCTCAAGGTTCAGTATAAAGCTCTTCTCCTTTAATTTCAAAACATTTCTTTTGTTTTAATAGAGAAAGAGTTACTTCTATTTCATTTTTGGTTGAAATATACGAGGTGTCAACTTTATGTCCATTTTCAATTTTAGTTAATAAAATTAAGGTTTGATTAGGCTCTGATTGGTTATTGAAAAACCATATAACACCATTTATTTGATGTAATACCATACCGTAGAAAGCTCTAGATGTTTGTAATAATTCAGAGCTCTCATTATCTCTTAAAATACCTGGATATGGATACCTATTTTCACCTCTATGAGTATTGAATTTAAAAGCATCTAAACTTTCTATATAAATAGATTTATTTGCATCACATCCAGTGCAATATTTACCAGAAACGACGATAAAAGGTATCCTATTATTTGAATGTACTATCCCTAAATATCTCAAATCATTTAAATTACTTTCAATAGTTTTTCCATTTGTTAATTGAATTTGACTATTAATGATTGTGTCGAATTTAATATCTTTTGGTAATACCACCCGAGATTTTTTAGTTGAAGTATGATTTACTGAACTTTGGTTTTTACATCCTAAAACTAAAGTAATAGTCATTATTAAAATAAAGAAAGTTTGTATCATTTCATTGATTATTAAAATTTCCCTCCTTGAGGAGGGATTGAGGGAGGTGATAAATTCACCCCTTTAAAACATCACAAATCCCTTCTTCTTTACCCAAATGATAGGTCTGAATTCCAGCTTTTTGAGCCCCAAAAATATGTTGTTCTGTGTCGTCGATAAACAAGGTTTTGGCAGGGTCTAGTTTGTTTTCGTTTAGAACAAACTCAAAAATTTCAGCATCAGGTTTGCGCATTCCGATATCAGATGAGAAATATACCTTTTCAAAATAAGGATGCAAGGTTTTATGTGGGGATACTAATTGTAAATGTTGGTGAACTTTTTGAATGTGAATTTCGTTCGTATTACTTAATAAAAATATACGGTGACTTGATTTTAAACGTTCTAACAATTGTAAATTTTCAATTGGAAAATCCAAAATCATCGCATTCCACGCTTCTACCACTTGATTGGCTGAAGTTCCAGTAGGAAGGTAATCCAGCAATTTATTGACAAAATAGGGTACAGAACATTTGCCTTTTTCAAAATCATCAAACAACCCAGATTGAGCCGCTTGTGAATACATTTCTCCAAAATTTTCTAATCCTAGCGCTTCAAAAGCACGTGTTGTTTTGTGGTAATCCAAATTGATAACTACGCCACCTAAATCAAAAATGATTGTGTCAAAAGAAGATAAATTCATAGATGAAAATTAAACATTTTTTCAAAATGAGAGTACAAGTAGTCAAAATTCACGCTATCAACAATCAAGTGCTGATTTCAAACAGTTCGAGTTGGATTGCATTGGAGATAATTTCTTAAATTCGCATCAATGAGTGAAAATGTAGAAAAATTTAGCAAAAGAGGGCTACGAACAAGTTATGTTTCAACCATTATTGGTATTTCTCTTGTTCTGTTTCTCGTAGGATTAATTGCTGGTGGAATGTTTGGCTTAAAAACAGTTCAAACCCAAGCAAAGGAAGAATTACAAGGGGATATTTTCTTTAATCCTGAATTAAATACGTCCGATATCAAACAAATCGAAAAAGAATTGGCAACGTGGCCAGAATTTAAAAGCGTATTTTTTGTTTCGCCTGACAAAGCAATGGATGAGTTTACAGGTGATGAAAATGCTAAAAAACAAATTCTTTCCATTTTTGAACAATCTAACCCACTTCCTTCAACTGTTGGATATAAACCAAAAGAAGCGTTTGCAACGAAAGAAGGAATGGCACAATTAAAAACTAAAATTGAAAAAGCATACGCAGACGAAATTCAAGAAATTCATTACGACAAAGAAAGCGTAGAAAAAATCAATTTAGGGTTCAAACAATTTGTTCTTTTGTTTTTAGCTGTTGCGGGTTTATTGATAATAGTGGCTGTGGCGATGATAAACAACACCATTCGTTTAGCCTTATATTCAAAACGTTTTACAATCAAAACGATGCAATTAGTTGGCGCAACTTCTTCGTTTATCAGAAAACCATTTTTACTAAACTCAATTTGGCAAGGACTTTTTTCAGCCGTATTAGGAATGGTTATTTTAGTAGGACTTTTTGTTACCGTTAACAATTTTTTGGAGTCCATCGAAATTCCATTTGACCCAAAAACACTTTCTTTGTTATTCCTTGTTCAATTGGTAACTGGGATTATCATCACTTTTGTATCTACTTGGTTTTCATTAAACAAGTATTTACGAATGAAATTAGACGATTTATATTAATACGAATTAAAAACAAAAGATATGGATAAGGCAAATCACCGTTTTGCATTTCAAAAAGTAAACTTTCAATGGTTGTTAATCGGTTTAGCAATCAACGTTGTAGGATTTTTATTAATGATTGGAGGAGAATCTCCAGACCCTGCAAAATTTGATGCAAACGAATTGTTTTCTAAAACAAGAATTACCCTTGCGCCGATTTTAGTTGTTACTGGTTATTTAGTAATCATCTATGCGATTATGAAAAAACCTAAAAATAACACCGAAGTAACAAAATAAGATGGATTTTATTCACGCGATTATCCTTGCTATTGTGGAAGGATTGACGGAGTTTTTGCCGATTTCGTCCACTGCTCATATGATTTTTACAAGTTCCGTTTTTGGAATTCAACAGGATGAATTTGTAAAAATGTTTCAAGTTTCCATTCAATTTGGTGCCATTTTAGCAGTTGTAGTTTCGTATTACAAAAAGTTTTTGAATTTCGGTTCTGTACAATTTTATATCAAATTGATATTGGCTGTAATCCCTGCATTGATATTGGGGAAATTATTCGACGATAAAATCGAAGCAGTATTAGAAAAGCCTTTTCCGATTGCAGTGGTGTTAATTATAGGTGGAATTGTATTTTTATTTATTGATAAAGTATTTAAAAACACCCACATTGATGAAGAGCCACAAATCACACGCAAAAGCGCTATCATTATCGGTTTTTGGCAATGTTTGGCAATGATGCCAGGAACGAGTAGGGCTGCCGCTTCGATTATCGGTGGGATGCAACAAAAGTTGACAATGCGTATGGCTGCTGAATTCAGTTTCTTTTTAGCAGTACCAACAATGTTTGCAGTTACGTGTTATTCTGTCTTCTTGAAAGATTGGGAGTTAACAGATAAAGTAACCAACAAAATCACAGAGGTAAAAGGATATGAAATGTTGTTCGATGGCAATAATTTGACACTTTTCTTGGTTGGAAATGTGATTGCATTCATCGTAGCAATGTTAGCGATAAAATTCTTTATAGAAGTATTGAAAAAATACGGCTTTAAGATGTGGGGTTGGTACCGAATTATTTTAGGTGTCGCTTTTATCGCTTATGAAACCATATTGAAATAGTACCAATCACACTAAAATTAACTCATTGATGAATTACGATTTCCAAGCAGGAGAAACACTTTTGGTTGACAAACCCTTGCATTGGACTTCGTTCGATGTTGTCAATAAATTACGTTGGAATTTAAAACGTAGTTTGGGTGTGAAAAATATCAAGGTTGGTCACGCAGGTACGCTAGATCCATTAGCAACGGGTTTATTAATTATTTGTTCAGGAAAAAACACCAAAATCATTGATGGATTAATCAGTGAAGACAAGACTTATACAGGAACTATTTTAGTTGGTAAAACAACACCTTCGTACGATTTAGAAACAGAATACAACGAAACCTTTCCAATAGATCACATTACTCCTGAATTAGTAGAGCAAGTTCGTGTATCTTTTTTAGGAGAACAACAACAAGTCCCACCGATTTTTTCAGCGAAACAAGTGGATGGAAAACGTGCTTACGATATGGCTCGTGCCGGAAAAGAAGTCGTGTTAAAGTCAAATACAATTCGCATTAACGATTTCCAAATTTCAATGGAACGTTTCCCAGAAATCGATTTTAGTATTTCGTGCTCGAAAGGCACATACATTCGTTCGATTGCTAGTGATTTCGGAAAAAAATTAAATTCGGGGGGTACCTTAATTGCATTGAGACGAACAAAATCTGGAAATTTTGATGTAGAAAATGCACGTTCAGTGGAAGAGTGGATTGAGATTATACAAGAAATTAAACAGCCAACAGAAACACCAAAATGAAAAAAATCTGTCTGATTGAAGATGAAGAAAGTTTAGCAGATTTAATTCGAATGAACCTCGAATTGGAGGGATACCGTGTAGATGTGATTACCCACGGAACAGAAGCCTTCTTGCGTGCATTCGAAATGGAACAGTTTGATTTGGTGATTTTAGATGTGATGCTTCCTGAAGTAAGTGGTCTAACCATTTGTAAAGAAATCAGAAAATATAGCCGAGTTCCCATTCTCTTTTTATCCGCAAAAGGTACAACGCAAGATCGTATTGCAGGATTAAAAATAGGAGCAAACGACTATTTACCCAAACCATTTGATTTAGAAGAATTATTACTTCGGGTGCAAGTATTAGCAGAAGGGATAGAAGAAACAACTGCTCCATTGGAAAAAGTGGTTATTGGAAATCACCAAGTAGATTTTAGTACGTTTGAAGTAAAACAGTTACAAACAGGTGAAAGCATAGATCTTTCCAAACGAGAAATTGAATTATTGAAGATGTTTTACAATCGTATGGGAGTGGTGGTTTCTCGTGAAGATATCTTGGACGAACTTTGGGGGAACGATCAATTTCCAACAGCAAGAACCATTGATAATTACATATTGTCTTTCCGAAAATTATTTGAGGAAGATCCTAAAAACCCCAAATTTTTCCACAGTATTCGTGGGGTAGGGTATAAATTTACGTTATAAGAAAAAGTATGAGCGAGAACATAATCGATGCAAAACAATTACGTTACGACAAGGCCTATTTAAGAATGGCACAAACCTGGTCGGAATTATCGCATTGTACACGTAAAAAAGTAGGTGCAATCATCGTGAAGGATGGTGCGATTATCTCTGATGGGTATAATGGAACTCCAGCAGGATTTGACAATTGCTGTGAAACAGATGATAATGAAACACATTGGTTTGTATTACACGCCGAAGCGAATGCCATTTTAAAGGTGGCAAAATCAACAAATAATTCAAATGGTGCTACGTTGTACCTAACCCTTTCTCCGTGTAAAGATTGTTGTAAATTGATTTTACAAGCTGGAATTAGCCGTGTGGTTTACATTAATCATTACAGAGATACAGACGGAGTTGACTTTTTAAAATCAGCAGGAATTGAGGTAGTACAAATTCCTATAATAGACTAATTATGGAAAATAACAATCCACAAAATAAATATTGGATACCCTTACTTGTATTTGTTTTTATGGCAGTAGGTATTTGGGTTGGGTATACACTTTCTCCTGGAAAATCGGGTGTAATGCTTTCGAAAGGGGAGGAACGCTATACTAAATTGAAAGACATTGTGGATATGTTAAATACTCGTTATGTGGATGAAGTTAATGGAGATAAAATCTTCGAAGAAACGATTTCGGATATGCTTCATAAATTAGATCCGCATAGTAATTACCTAACTGCCGAAGAAACACAACGTGCAAACGAACAAATCCAAGGTCAATTTGGTGGAATTGGGGTGCGTTTTGCTGTTATCCGTGATACGATTTGTGTTACGAATGTCGTGCCTAATTCACCTTCAATGGCGGCTGGGGTACAAGCAGGGGACAAAATCATTATGATTGAAAAGAAATCCGTCGCTAGCAAAAAAATTAGTACTGATAAAATTATGAAGATGTTGAAAGGTCCTGAAAATACAGGAGTGAATTTGACCTTGCTTCGTAATAAATCCAAAATCCACAAGTCAATCATTCGAGGAATTATTCCATTAGGTTCAGTTTCTACGGCTTATATGATTAATCCTACAACAGGATTTATCAAAGTCGATGAATTTTCGATTACCACAGGAAAAGAATTCCAAGAGGCAGCCGATCGTTTGAAAAAATCAGGAATGAAAAAAATGATCCTAGACTTACGTAACAATCCAGGAGGAGTGCTTCAATCTGCAGTTGAGATAGTAGATGAATTTTTACCTGCTGGAAAAGTGATCGTTAAAACAAAAGGAGCACATTTACGAGAGCAAGTATATAAATCCACGTCAAAAGGGGAAATGGAAAACATTAAATTAGTGGTACTTATCAATAGTAATTCTGCTTCTGCAAGTGAGATTGTAGCAGGTGCTTTGCAAGATAATGACCGTGCTACGATAATGGGTCGCCGTTCTTTCGGAAAAGGATTAGTTCAAGAAGATATCTTATTAAGCGATAAAAGTAATGTACGCTTGACAATAGCACGTTATTATACACCAACTGGAAGATGTATCCAAAAACCGTATACTGATGATTATGAAAGTTATCTGAAGGAAGAAATGGAACGTTTTGAAAATGGAGAACAATTCAAAGCAGATACGTCTAAATTCGCGGATTCGTTGAAATTCAAAACACCAAAAGGAAAAGTAGTTTATGGTGGTGGTGGAATTTTCCCAGATGTATTTATTCCGTTAGATACATTAGGGTCAAGTTGGTATTTCACTGATTTACGCTATACACCTTCTTTCCAAAATTTCGCTTTCGATTATGTTGCAAACAAACGTAATCACTGGAAATCGTTAAATGCTTTCCTTACAGAATTCAATGTAGATGATAAGTTACTACGTGATTTTGTAGACTATGCTCGTAAATACCATCGTGTCATCGTGGACGAAAAAGGCTTGGCTATCAGTAAAACTCTCATCAAACAAACCCTGAAAGCCGAAATCGCTCGCCAACTTTGGACTGAAAATGGTTTCTATTCTGTCATCAATCTATACGACAAAGAGGTCCAACGAGCTTTGAAGTAGTTTATAGTAGAAAGTCAAAAGTATAAAGTGAGAAAGGTATTAAGTTTCCCTCCTTGAGGAGGGATTAAGGGAGGTGACATTTACTAAAATCAATATCCTTTACTTGTTTACACTGAGCTTGTCGAAGTGAGGAGTCCCGATAGCTATCGGGAAAGGGAGGTGATATTTTATAATCTTACTATTTCCTTGTCAGACTGAGCTTGTCGAAGTCACAAGGAAAATCTTCCAATCTTCCAATCTGTAATTTTCTAATCTCTATCCCACAAAAAAGCCCGATGAAACTCACCGGGCTTAAAGACTATGTTGATTAGATACTACTCTTCATCATCATCATCACCTGCATCAGAACCTTTTGCAGCACCTCTTGCTACTCTTACTGATACAACTACTGCGTTAGGAACTTCTAAAATTGTTAAGCCATTAGCTTCAATTTGTCCTACACGAATAGATTGACCAATACGTAATTTAGTAATGTCGATAGTTACTGCTTCTGGTAAGTCACCTGGTAAACCTAACACGGTAACGCGACGGAATACTTGTAACAATTTACCTCCCGCTAATACACCACGAGAATTACCTGTCAAACGAACTGGTAACTTAACTTTTACTGGTTTGTTAGCATCTAATTCATAGAAATCGATGTGTTTAACTGCACCAGTAAGGTTGTCTTGTTGAACGTCCTTTACGATAGCCTTAGTTTTCTTACCTTCTATGTCTAACTCTACTTGGTAAACTTCCGGTGTGAAAATTAATTTCTCTGCCTCAATACTTTTAGCAGAAAAATGTAACTGAGATCCTTGACCATAAAGAACACAAGGTACGCGACCTTCGTTTCTCAACGCCTTAGCATCCTTCTTCCCTACGTTTGCTCTTAACAAACCGCTCAATTGTGATACTTTCATTGATTGAAATATTAATTAATAAACTACGAAATTACAAAATGTGAACTAATTGATTGATTATTTACCAAACTTTTTATCACATCAGCGAATAATTCATCTGTTGGCAACACTCTAATCTTATCAGATTTTCTTGTCAAAGGGATGGTATCTGTAACAATTAATTCTGTTATTCTTGAATTCTCAATTCTGTCATAGGCTGGTCCTGAAAGGATTGCGTGTGTACAAAATGCACGAACACTTTTTGCTCCTTTCTCCATAAATAAATCTGCAGCGGTTGTTAACGTTCCTGCTGTGTCACACATATCGTCAACTAAAATTACGTCTTTTCCTTCTACATCACCAATCACAGTCATTTCAGCGATTTCATTAGCCTTCTTTCTGTTTTTATGACAAAGTGCCAAACCTGTGTTTAATACTTTTGCATACGAATTGGCTCTTTTAGCACCACCAGCATCTGGAGCAGCCATAATGATATTACCGTCAGCATTTAATTTTTCTAACTCTTTATAGAAAATCGTAGAAGCATATAAATGATCAACAGGTACTTCAAAGAAACCTTGAATTTGTTCAGCGTGTAAGTCCATTGTGATAATGCGGTTCACACCTGCTGCCATTAACATATTAGCAACCAATTTCGCTCCGATAGCAACTCTTGGTTTATCTTTTCTGTCTTGACGAGCAAATCCAAAATAAGGCATTACTGCAATGATTTTACGTGCAGATGCTCTTTTAGCAGCATCAATCAACAATAATAATTCCATCAAATTATCACTTGGTGGCATAGTTGATTGTACTATAAATACATCTTGTCCACGAACAGTCTCTTCAAATGAAGGTTGAAACTCACCATCACTAAAATCTAAGACTTTCACGTCTCCAAGTGTTGTACCGTATGCTTGTGCAATACGATTTGCTAAATCTTTCGAAGCCCTTCCGGCAAAAATTTTAACTCCTACTGACATAATATTTCGAATTGAGAGTTCAAAGTTAGCCTTTAAAATTGAATTTGGATATGAAATAGTTCCTCAAATAAGTATAAATTTGCACTATGAGAAAAAAGATCTTACTACTTGGTTCTGGCGAATTAGGAAAAGAGTTCGTAATCGCTGCGCAACGTCTTGGTCAATATGTAATTGCCGTTGATAGTTATCCAAATGCTCCCGCTATGCAAGTGGCTCACGAGTTTGAAGTGATTGA
The DNA here is from genome assembly GCA_044370735.1 of Crocinitomicaceae bacterium. GTDB lineage: Bacteria > Bacteroidota > Bacteroidia > Flavobacteriales_D > Crocinitomicaceae > CANHVK01. The sequence continues at coordinate 18,393 of JBILUY010000011.1, forward strand.
TATGTTGAATGGGGATGCTTTAGATGCTGTTGTAGCAAAACACCAACCGGATTTAATCGTTCCTGAAATTGAAGCAATTCGTACGGAACGTTTTTACGATTTTGAAAACCAAGGAATTCAAGTGGTTCCGAGTGCAAAAGCGGCTAACTTTACAATGAACCGTAAAGCTATTCGTGATTTGGCTGCCATTGAAGTAGGAGTGCGTACAGCAAAATATAAATATGCTACTTCGTATGAAGAATTAGTAGCGGCTGTTGCATATACAGGAATGCCTTGTGTAGTTAAACCATTAATGTCAAGTTCTGGTAAAGGTCAATCGGTGATTAAATCAGAAGCAGATTGGCAAAAAGCGTGGGATTATGCTATGGAGGGTTCTCGTGGAGATTTAAAAGAAGTAATCGTGGAAGGGTTTATTGATTTCGATTATGAAATCACCTTATTAACGGTTACTCAACAAAATGGTCCTACCTTATTCTGTCCGCCAATTGGTCATAGACAAGAAAGAGGAGATTACCAAGAAAGCTGGCAACCGATGCCAATGAATCCTGAACACTTGAAAGAAGCACAGGAAATGGCAGCGGCAGTTACCAAAGCATTGGGTGGAGCTGGACTTTGGGGTGTAGAATTTTTCATCACGAAAGAAGGAGCGTACTTCTCTGAACTTTCACCTCGTCCACACGATACAGGAATGGTAACATTAGCAGGTACACAATCATTCAATGAATTTGAATTACACGCACGTGCGATTTTAAACATTCCAATTCCACAAATAGACTTACACAGAAATGGTGCCAGCGCAGTGGTTTTGGCTACAGAAACTTCCGAAACAGAACCTGTATTCGAAGGAGTAGAAAAAGCAGCAGCATATTCAGATAGCGATTTCAGATTTTTCGGTAAACCAACTACCCGTCCATACAGAAGAATGGCTGTAGCACTTACCTATGGAACACAAGATGTTGCTGCTTTAGTTGAAAAAGCCAAAGAAATGGCTTCTCACATTAAAGTGAAATAATCGAATTAAATACAATTCTACGTTCCGCAGTGATTTTTATCCTGCGGAATTTTTTTAATCTTTCAATTTTACTCTGAAACTGTCGAATTGTTCCAATCTTTCAATCTGTTATCTGTAATTTTCTAATCTGTAATCTTCCAATCTTCCCAAATGAAAACAATCATCATCGGTGCTGGTCCCGCTTCCCTAATGGCTGCTACACAAGCAATCAAAAAAGGGGATGAGGTTCTTGTATTTGAGAAAATGAAGACTGCCGGTCGGAAGTTTTTGGTGGCTGGAGATGGTGGATTTAATTTTTCCCACGAAGGAGAAGTTGATGAGTTTGTAAGTTACTATTCTCATCCACAAATGGCTGATATCATTCGTCAGTTTACAAACAAAGATTTAGTTCAGTTTTTGAAAGAATTGGGGATAGAAACCTATGTAGGCTCTTCGGGTAAAATTTTTCCAATAAAAGAAATCAAACCTGCTATGGTACTGAATACCTGGCTGATCTATTTAAAAAATCAAGGAGTTCATTTTTATTATCATAGTGTATTAGAAGATTTTGATAATCAAAAAGTAATTATTCGTTCTACATCAGGTCTTGAGACGTATGTATTTGATAGATTAATTCTTGGTTTAGGTGCTGCTTCTTGGTCGAAAACAGGTTCTGATGCTGCTTGGGTACCGCTTTTTCAATCCAAAAAGATTAAAGTACATCCCTTTGTGCCGAGTAATGCAGGAGTAAATGTTAATCTACCGAAAGAATTTCTTCATCAATTTCAAGGAAATGTTTTTAAGAATGTGGTGGTATCACATAATGGAATTTCAAGAAAAGGGGAGGTAGTTTTGACTGAATATGGGATAGAGGGAGCCCCTATTTATTATCTAAACCCTTCCATTCGCAGAGAAATACAACTACCAATCTACATTGATTTTAAACCATCACAAAATGAGGATGAAGTTCAATCTATTTTTATTAAAAGTAAAAATATTTCAGAAGGGTTAAAGAAATTAAAGTTGCCGTCAGCCTTTGTATCTTGGTGTAAACACTATTTATCAAAAGAAGAATACAATGATTTATCGTTGATTTCTCGACTTATTAAACAGTTTCCAATTCATATTCATTCGTTCAGACCAATTGATGAAGCCATATCGTGTGCTGGTGGTGTTTCTTGGGATGAACTCGATGAAAAGTTGCAATTAAAAAAATTCCCTGCAGTATCAGTCATTGGAGAAATGGTCGATTGGGAAGCACCTACAGGTGGATATTTACTTCAAGGAGCTTTTTCGATGGGGTATGTAGCCGGAAACTAATCCTTTCTTTTTTTAGGAGCTACTATTTCTTTTTCCTTTGTTTCTTTTGTAGGTATCGTATCGTTTTCATCGTCGTCATTAGGTAGATTAATACTACATTTTACGATGAAGTTGTCTGGAAATTCTCGAAATATCTCTTTTTTAAACTTTTCAGCATCGTTCCTATCTGCAAAATCCCCAACTCTTAAAAAGTAGTTTGGTGCATCATACGTAATATATGTTTCGATACGTGGGTAAGCTTTGATGAATTTTAATCGAATTTCATTTAGCGCATTTTTATTTGTGCTAAAATAGATTTGTATTCTGTATCCAGTCGTATTTATACGCTTAACGTTACTCTTGTTTTGAATTAAAGCATCAATCTTTTTATCCTTGATGATAACAACTCCTTTACCATTCGATTGAGCCATTAAAACTGTTGATAAAAATATAAATAGTGTTAATAACGATGTTTTCATATTGCAAATATAATTCAATTCTACAGATGAACATTTATTTATTAATTGTAAAGAAATGTTAAAACCAGTATGAAAAAATCCTTATTTAGAATTATTTTAAATTAAATTACTTTTGTTGAAAATTGTCATAGAATTGTCAGAAAATAGTTTGATTATTCTAATTTTGCGACTGTCAAATGATGTGTTTTTTCAAACGACAAAACAAAAATTTATGAAAATATCTTTAAATCAGATGTTTAAATCTATTAACAAATGGTGTATTGGAGCCGTTGCAGCGTTGCTGTTTACAGGTTCATACAATGCCAATGCGCAAGGAGAGGCCCTTTTTAAGGCAAAATGTGGTACTTGTCACCAGCCTCACAAAAATGGAACAGGACCAAAACTATTTGAAGTTCGTAAAAAATGGGCTGAAGGTGGTGCTAAAGATGGTTCTATTTACCAATGGGTGAACAACTGGCAGGCAGCTGCTGCAAGTGATCCTTATGCACAAACAGTTTCTACATGGGCGCCAGCTGCAATGCAGGCTTTCCCAGAGTTGAAAAAAGAAGAAATCGATGCGATTTTTGATTGGGTAGATGCTCAACCAGATCCTGCTGTTGGTCCTCCGACAGATGGTCCAAATCCTGGAGATCCAACTTCACCTGAAGTAGAGGAAGAAGGAACTTTCAATTGGATATGGGTTCTTTTAGGAATTATCTTCGCTGTAATCATTGGTGCTGTTTCTGGTGTACGTCGTCAATTAAAATCTGCTTTGAATGAAGGTAAAGATGTTGAAGACTTAACGTATGCACAAGAATTCAGAACGTGGGCTTGGAATAACAAAGTATATGTAGGTGTTGGTTCGTTAGTAATCGTTATCTGTTTGCTTGTTTCTGGTATTCTAGGTTTAGGTAATATCGGTGTAGTAGAAGAATATCATCCTTCTCAACCAATCGAGTTCCCGCATGATATTCACACAGGTGTAAATGGTATCGATTGTAAATACTGTCACAATTCTGTTACTAAATCTAAATCTGCAGGTTTACCATCTGTGAATGTGTGTATGAACTGTCACAAACAAGTAAATGGTAGAACTCCTCAACAACAAGAAAAAATTGCTAAGATTTATGAAGCTGCAGGATGGAGTACTGAAGGTTCTGGTTCTTACACAGGAAAAACTAAGCCAATTAAGTGGAACAAAGTTCACGTTTTACCTGATCACGTTTATTTCAACCACTCTCAACACGTTGTAGTTGGTGGTGTAGATTGTAAACAATGTCACGGTGATATGACGAAGCGTAAAGAAACTGCGCAAGTTATGCCGGTTGAAGAATTGAACAAAATCGAAGGTAACGTAGTATTAACTCGTCCTACTTTAACAATGGGATGGTGTATCGAATGTCACGGTGAAAAATCAATCGCTGATGGACCATTAGACACGAAAAAAGATGGATACTACGATGAAATCCACAGAAGATTATTGAACAATGATAAAACTCTTTACAAAAAGTATCTTGATGATGGTAAAGTTACCGTGAAAGAACTTGGAGGATGGGAGTGTGCAAAATGTCACTATTAATAATATAACGAATAGGCTTAAAGCATATGAGTACAAATAGAAAATATTGGAAAGGTCTTGAAGAATTGAACGAAACACAAAGTTTCCTTCAAAATAGAGACCAAGAGTTTCCTCAATCAATGTCTGTAGATGAGTTTTTAGGTGATGAAAACTTAAAAGAAACTTCTACTGCACGAAGAGACTTTTTGAAATTTTTAGGTTTTAGCGTTGCTGCTGCTACTGTTGCTGCTTGTGAAGCTCCAGTAACGAAAGCTATTCCTTATGTTATTAAACCAGAGAATGTGACTCCGGGTATGCCAACTTGGTATGCTTCTACATATTATGATGGTTTGTCTTACGCTTCAATTGTGGTTAAAACTAGAGAAGGTAGACCAATTTATATCAAAGGAAATAGAGATTTTGGTTTCACTAAAGGTGCAACTAATCCTCAAATCTTAGCTTCAGTTTTACCTTTATATGATTCAGCTCGTTTGACTGGTCCAACTAAAGGTGCTTCTTTGAAGACTTGGAACGATGTAGATGCTGAGATTTCTAAAAAATTAAAAGAAATTGCTGCGAAAAAAGGAAAAGTTGTTTTAGTTTCTAATACAGTTATTTCTCCTTCAACAAACGCTGCGATTGCTGCATTAAAATCATTAGCAAATAATGGTGATGAAGCTGGAACAAACTTTGAACACATTCAATACGATGCGATTTCTTACGCAGGTATTAGAAATGCAAACAAAGAATCTTTCGGAACAGACTTCATCCCTGAATATGATTTCTCTAAAGCAAAAACTATCGTTTCTGTTGGTGCTGATTTCTTAAGTACTTGGTTACTTTCTACTGAATATACACCACAATACGCTACAAGAAGAAATCCTGACGGAGAATGGATGTCTAAACACTTCCAATTCGAAGCAGTTTTATCTATAACAGGTACAAATGCTGATTACAGAGCAATGGTTAAGCCGTCTGAAGAAGCAAATGTGTTAGCTTACTTGTTAGGTAAATTTGGTGTAAACACTGCTGCTCCTAAAACATTATCTAAAGAAGCTCAAAAAGTAGCTGATTTAGCTTACGAATCATTGAAAGCTTCTAAAGGAGAATCTTTAGTTGTTTCTGGTTCTAATAATACAGCGGTTCAAATTTTAGTAAACAAATTAAACACTGTTTTAGGTGCTTATGATGTTACTATCAATACCACAAATACTGTAAACATGTTTGCATCTCAAGATGCAGCATTAAATACATTTGCTACTAACCTTGTTGCTGGTAAAGCTCCTGCAGCGGTTATCTTCTACGGAGTGAACCCTGTTTATACTTTACCAAACGGTGAAGCATTTGGAAAAGCATTAGCAAAAGTTGAATTGACAGTTTCTTTGGCTGGTTACGCAGACGAAACAGCTTCTAAATGTAAGTTTGTTGCTCCTGATCACCACGCTTTAGAAGCTTGGAATGACTACGCTCCAAAAAGAAACCACTTTGCAATTGCACAACCTACAATCAGACCTTTATTTAATACAGCTCCTGCACAAGAATCTTTCTTAGTTTGGGCTGGTAAATCTAAAAGAGGTGGTAAAGATTCTGCAGTTGTTTATGATTTAATCAAAGCTACTTGGGCTTCTGATGAGCGTTTATTCAAATCTCAATCTGCGATTGCTGACTTTGATACTTTCTGGAATAAAACAATTCACGATAGCTGTATTACTATTTCTTTAGAAAAATCGACAGTATCTTTCAATGATGCTGCTTTAGCTAAAGTTGCTGGACATTTACCAAAAGGTGGTGCTCTTGAAGTAGTATTATATCAAAAAGCAGGTATTGGTGCTGGTACACAAGCAAACAACCCTTGGTTACAAGAGTTACCAGATCCAGTTACTAAAGTTACTTGGGATAACTATATTACAATGAATCCAACTGAAATGAAAAAAGGTGGATTTGTTACAACGTATGACCAAGAAAATGGATTAAACTTAGCTACCGTTAAAGTAAATGGTAAATCAGTTACTTTACCTGTATATCCATTACCAGGACAAGCATTAGGTACAATCGGTATCGCTGTAGGTTATGGTCGTGGTGCTAATAACGAAAATATCGGAAACGCTGCTTTCCAAACGAAAGAATACGGAGGTCACGATACAGATGAAAAAGGAAACAGAAAACCAATAGGTGCGAATGTTTTCCAATTCACTTCATTTGATAATGGTACTTTAGCATTTTCTGCTACTGGTTCAATAGCAAAAGAATCTGGTTTATATCCTATCGCTGCTACTCAAATTCACCATACAGTTATGGGTCGTCATTCAATTGTTCGTGAAACAACTGCTGACATCTATAAAAAAGGTGAAAAAGAAGCTTATAACCCTGCACATAATTTAGAAACTCACCACGGTCCTGAGCACATTAGCAAATTTGACTTATGGGAAGCTCATCCAGTTGAAAAAATTGGTCACCGTTGGGGTATGACTATCGACTTATCTTCTTGTATTGGTTGTGGTTCTTGTTTGGTTGCTTGTCAATCAGAGAACAACGTACCAGTTGTTGGTAAAGACGAAGTTAGAAGAGGCCGTGAAATGCATTGGTTACGTATCGATCGTTATTTTGCTTCTGATGAAGAGGTAACAGTTGGTATCAAAGAAGATAAAGAAAACTTCGATTATACAGCTGCTGAAGAAGCTGCTGAAAATCCAAGAGTTGTTCACATGCCAATGATGTGTCACCACTGTAACCACGCTCCTTGTGAGACTGTTTGTCCAGTGGCTGCAACAAACCATAGTAATGAAGGGTTAAACCAAATGGCTTACAACAGATGTATTGGTACAAGATATTGTGCTAACAACTGTCCTTACAAAGTACGTCGTTTCAACTGGTTTAACTATCCATCATATAAGAAATTTACACAAGTTAACCCTGCACAAGATGATTTAGGACGTATGGTATTAAATCCAGATGTTACAGTTCGTACTCGTGGGGTTATGGAAAAATGTTCTTTCTGTGTACAAAAAATCCAAGCTGGAAAATTAGTTGCTAAGAAAGAAGGAAGACCAGTGAAAGATGGTGATGTTACAACTGCTTGTTCTGAAGTTTGTCCTACAAACGCAATCGTAGTAGGTGACTGGAACGACATCCAATCATTGGTTCGTAAGAGTTCAGATGATACACGTGCTTACCAAGCTTTAGAAGAAGTTGGTGTTAAACCAAACGTATGGTATAAAGTGAAAGTAAGAAACGAGAAAAATACTGAACTTGAAAAAGTACAAGTAGTAAAAGAAACAGCTCACGCTGGACATACTAATAAAGCACATCATTAATCGCTTAAAATAGGAAGTAATGCATAAGGAATCAGCAATAAGAGAGCCTCTAATTTTAGGTCACAAAACGTACACCGACATTACTGCGGATGTATGTAAGCCAATCGAGGACAAAGCTCCAAAAGCTTGGTACGTATTGTTCTCCATCGCTTTGGTGATCGGTTTATATGGAGTAGGATGTATTTTCTACTTAATTGGAACTGGTATCGGAGTTTGGGGATTGAACAAAACAATTGGTTGGGCATGGGATATCACTAACTTCGTATGGTGGGTAGGTATCGGACACGCAGGTACATTAATCTCTGCCGTGTTATTATTGTTCAGACAAAAATGGAGAATGGCGATTAACCGTTCTGCAGAAGCGATGACAATTTTCGCAGTATTTATGGCGGGTATTTTCCCAATGATTCACATGGGTCGTATTTGGATGGCATATTGGACTATGCCAATTCCTAACCAATTTGGATCTTTATGGGTGAACTTTAACTCACCATTATTATGGGACGTTTTCGCAATCTCGACGTATTTATCTGTATCAGTAGTTTTCTGGTATATTGGTTTAATTCCAGATTTCGCTACGTTGAGAGATAGAGTGAAAAGACCTATCCCTAAAAAGATGTATTCAATTTTATCTTTTGGATGGTCAGGTAGAGCTAAAAACTGGAACCGTTTTGAATTAGTTTCATTGGTATTAGCTGGTTTAGCAACTCCATTAGTATTCTCAGTTCACTCTATTGTATCATTCGACTTCGCTACTTCAGTTATCCCAGGATGGCATACAACGATTTTCCCTCCATACTTCGTAGCGGGTGCGGTATTCTCTGGTTTCGCAATGGTACAAACATTGATGTTAATCATGCGTAAAGCAATGCGTTTAGAGGCGTATATCCACACAAGACACGTTGAGTATATGAATATTGTAATTATGACGACAGGATCTATTGTAGGTACTGCATACATTACTGAGTTATTTATCTCTTGGTATTCTGGTGTAGAGTATGAAGCATATGCATTCATTAACCGTTTCTCTGGTCCTTACTGGTGGGCTTATTGGTCAATGATGACATGTAACGTAATTTCTCCACAGTTGATGTGGTTCAGAAAATTGAGAAGAAGTTTAATTTTCACATTCATTATTTCAATTGTTGTAAATATCGGTATGTGGTTTGAGCGTTATGTAATTATCGTTTCATCTATCCACAGAGATTATTTACCATCTTCTTGGAGTATGCACTACCCAAGTCATATCGACTTAGGTGTATATGTTGGAACAATCGGTTTATTCTTTGTATTCTTCTTATTATTCGCAAGATTCTTCCCTGTATTACCAATTGCAGAGTTGAAAACAATCTTGAAATCTTCAG
>JBILUY010000048.1:0-15033 GCA_044370735.1 Crocinitomicaceae bacterium
GGTACAAATGTTATTACATTCATTACTCAAATACATAGGGGCATACAATTGAATAGTCTTCCCAAAACGTTTTTGAGTTAATTGATTACTCAATTGGGCCATTTGTTCCAAATAAGGTTCAGCAGCAGGAGAAATGAGCGCTTTAAAGTCTTCTAATGTTCGTTTTGAACTTTTTAATGCCCACTCAACATCTTTTGCCGTTTTTGCATAAATAGAGGCCTTTTGTGTCTCCCAGTCAGTTGCATGAAATACCTTTTCGAAACTCATACTCTTTTGATTAATCCATTAAAAAACTTGTCAAAGGACTGGATGCAGAAGCACTTTGCGCAATTCTTCCTAATCCAGCTTCATACGCTAATCTTCCTGCTTCTACTCCTAGCTTAAAAGCCAAGGCCATCTCTGCTGGATTTTTAGCAACAGCAATGGCTGTATTTACCAAAACAGCATCTGCACCTAGTTCCATCGCTTTTGCAGCATCTGATGGTGCACCAATACCTGCATCCACAATCACAGGGACATTACTTTGCTCGATGATAATTTCTAAAAAGTCCATCGTTCTCAATCCTTTGTTAGTACCAATCGGGGCTCCTAAAGGCATCACAGCAGATGTACCTGCATTTTCTAACAACTTACACAACACAGGATCTGCATGGATATAAGGTAATACTATAAACCCCAATTTTGCTAATTCCTCCGTTGCTTTTAACGTTTCTATTGGATCTGGTAATAAATATTTTGGATCAGGGTGAATTTCTAATTTCAACCAATTCGTTTCCATTGCTTCACGAGCTAATTGAGCCGCAAAAATCGCTTCTTTCGCATTTCTTGCTCCCGAAGTATTAGGTAATAAATTGATGGATGGATGATTTAAATGCGCTAACAAATCGTCTGTTTCCGTTTCTAAATCCACTCGTTTTAAGGCAACAGTTACCAATTCACTTTGAGATGCCAACACAGCCTCTTCCATTTGCTTTGACGACCCAAATTTTCCAGTACCCAAAAACAATCTTGAATTGAATTCTTTATCGGCTATTTTTAATTTTTGCATAATCTTAATTTTATTTTTTCAATGGTTCTGCATTCAATGCAACCATTTTATTTTGTAAAGTTTCAGTAGGTTTATTTGTAATTAAACTAGAAACGGCAATTCCATAAATACCCGTATTTAAAATGGGATCAATATCTTCTTCCAAAATTCCCCCAATAGCAAAAATTGGAATTTCAATCCCTTCACTTTTAAGTTTCGAGATGATTTCTTTATATCCTACTAAACCTACTATAGGGCTCAACTTTTCTTTCGTTGTAGTAAACTTATAAGGTCCTAATCCTACATAATTGCATTTTTCATGGAAACGTTGAACCACATCTTCATAGGTATTTGCTGTACCTCCAATAATTTTATCTTCACCTAATAATTCTCTCGCTTCTCGGATGGATGTATCAGTCAAACCAAGATGAACACCATCCGCATCGATTTTTTTAGCTAAATCAACTTTATCGTTTATGATAAAAATTGCATTGAATTTTTGACATACTTCTTTGGCTAAAAGAGCTGTTTGTTCCAATGTTTCCGTATTCGCTTTTTTAAAACGTAATTGTATCCAACGACAACCAAATTCTAATGCTTTTTGAATGTTTTTCAATTGCTCTACTTGTGTATCCCCTTGTGATATATATTGTAATTTATACATAATAAGCTAATAATGAATGATTACTTAAAAGTTGCTTTTCAATGAAACGTTTTGATTTTTCACAAGATATTTCAATAGAATTCCCTAGAGCTATGTTACTTGCAATTGCGCTTGACAACATACAACCCGAACCATGTTTAGGGTAAACTTTTGTGTTCAAAGGAAGGAAATCTAATTCTATCCCTTGGTAAAAAAGTGTATCTACTCCCATTTTATCTGTTCTATGTCCTCCTTTCAATATAATATTCGTGTGATTTGATAGATCTTTAGCCCCTTGATAAACATCTGTATTTCCAGTTAATTTTTGAACCTCATTTGCATTAGGCGTAATCAAATCGATGGATTTCAACAAGGTAATCAATTTATCTCGATTGATTTCATTCACAAAATCAAAACCACTACTCGCAGACAAAACTGTGTCCCAGATAATAAAAACATCCGGTTGGTATTCTTTCACTTTATTGACGATTGTTTGTAATCTTTCAAATGATTCTATAATCCCGATTTTTACAGCACCAAATTGATATCTAGTCAACAACGTTTCTAATTGTTTTACAATTTGATTTTCCTCTATCCAACCTACCGAAACAAACGTATCTTCTGTTTGAATTGTATTTGCTGTTATTACCCCCATGCCCATACATTGATGGAATTCAGCTGTTTTGATATCAGCCAACACTCCTGCACCTCCACATGGATCGTAACCCGCAATCGTTAATATGTTTGGTCGTTGGTTCATTTTTAATTTTAGAATCCCCTCCTTTTATCCCTCCTCGAGGAGTGAAATTAGTTGGTTTATACTAGTTAAAGGATACTCCTGTTTCCAAACTCCTCCTAAAAAGGCTACTCCATCAAATCCTAAATTCAAAGCATCATTATAATTCTGAACAGTAATTCCCCCTAACGCTATTAATTTAATGTCTTTTCGAACATCATTTAAATCAAAAGACACGGCTTTATAATTCTCTTTAGAAATACTATCAAATACAGGACTAATAAAAGCATATTCAAAAACTGAACTTAATTTTTGGAAATCTTCAATAGTGTGAACTGAAGTAGACAAAATAAATCCTAATGAATGTAATTTTTCTAGTTTTTCATCACCAATTTCTATGCGATCATTTTCAGAAAAATGCAAACGATTAACTCCAAATTCAGATGCTAAAAAATGATGATGATTTAAAACAATTTGTTTTCTTTCTTCTTCAGAGAATGAATTTAAAAAATCAACCACTTCTAGTTCAGAGATTTCATACCTTCTTAAATGAAACAAGTTTTTATCATTCGCTAAAAACAGCTTGATTAACTCTACTTCATTTGTTGTTATCGTTGAATTTGAAATTAATATTTTCATTTTTTTCTATTCATAAAGTTCGTAAACAAGAAATCGTTCGTATACTAATTTATCTCTAATCAAAAGTTTTATTCCTTGTAAATAGCATTTTGGACCATCAGGTAACAAGTAAATATTTCCATTAATTTCTTTTTCTTCACCTCTAGTGTATAAAATTGGGTTGTATTGATAAATCACCTTAATTGTATCTTGATTAGCAGTAGGAATAATTAGACTATTTGTTAATAAATTTGTTTGTGGGTCTCTTGTTTCAGAATAGTAATAAAAATCGGTAAAGGCATTATAATTAATTTTATTAGGCAATACTGCCTCGCTCTTAATTGTATCTACAAAACCTAAATAACCTCCATTCCCTGCGTATCTATAAGCAACTGCATTCCATCTTTTAATTCTACCTTCTTGATCAAAAGCTAGTGTGTTTACTTTCACGGTATCAAAGGCACTATCATGAAAGCTAACTTCATACTCTCTTATATGTCTTATTTTCAAAGTCCTATTTAAAAAAGATGACCAGTACCAATTAAAAATAGTATTCTTATTAATAATGTTGCTATCTGCACGTACAAATTCTTTAAAATCTATTTGCTGTGAATAAGTAGATGTTATTGAAAACAATAAGAAAAATAAACATATAAACCTTACCAAACCCATTGCATGCATATTAGAATGAGAGGCTACTTTGATCATAACCTCTCACTTTAGTTAATTATAAATAAATTTCGCTTCCTTTTTGTTTGAACTCTTCTGATTTTTCAAACATACCATTATCTGCAGCTTCACGAATATCTTGAGTGATTTTCATTGAACAGAATTTTGGTCCACACATTGAACAGAAATGTGCTACTTTCGCACCATCTGCAGGTAATGTTTCATCGTGGAACTCTCTTGCTGTATCTGGATCTAATGATAGGTTAAACTGATCTTCCCAACGGAATTCAAAACGTGCCTTACTTAACGCGTTATCTCGGTATTGTGCTCCTGGGTGACCTTTTGCTAAATCCGCAGCATGTGCAGCAAGTTTATAAGTTATCACACCATCTTTCACATCTTTACGATTTGGTAATCCAAGGTGCTCTTTCGGAGTTACATAACATAACATCGCTGTACCAAACCAACCAATCATTGCTGCACCGATAGCAGAAGTAATATGATCATAACCAGGTGCAATATCTGTTGTTAATGGACCTAATGTATAGAAAGGTGCTTCGTGACATTCTTTTAATTGTTTGTCCATATTTTCTTTGATCAAGTGCATAGGAACGTGACCAGGACCTTCAATCATCACCTGAACATCGTGTTTCCAAGCAATTTTAGTCAATTCACCCAAGGTCTCTAATTCACCAAATTGCGCCGCATCATTTGCATCAGCTAACGAACCTGGACGTAATCCATCCCCTAATGAAAAAGCAACATCGTATGCTTTCATAATTTCACAAATCTCCTCAAAATGAGTATATAGGAAATTTTCTTTGTGATGTGCCAAACACCATTTCGCCATGATAGAACCACCACGAGAAACGATACCTGTCATACGTTTAGCAGTTAATGGAATGTATCTCAACAATACACCTGCATGAATTGTGAAATAAGAAACTCCTTGTTCAGCTTGTTCAATTAAGGTATCTCTGAAAATCTCCCAAGTTAAATCTTCTGCTTTACCATTTACTTTTTCCAATGCTTGATAAATCGGAACAGTACCAATTGGAACTGGAGAGTTTCGGATAATCCATTCTCTAGTTTCATGAATATTTTTTCCTGTAGATAAATCCATGATAGTATCTGCCCCCCAACGACAAGCCCACACTGCCTTCTCTACCTCTTCTTCAATACTTGAAGTTACAGCTGAGTTACCAATATTTGCATTGATTTTCACCAAGAAATTACGACCAATAATCATCGGTTCGCTTTCAGGGTGGTTGATGTTATTAGGAATAATAGCTCTACCCGCAGCAATCTCATCTCTTACAAACTCTGGTGTTATCCAATTAGTAGGAGTATTTGCTCCAAAGCTATTTCCTGGGTGTTGTGCACACATTGTTTCAAATTGGTCACCCAATTGTTCTTTCAATGCTTCAATTCGTTGATTTTCACGAATGGCAACATATTCCATTTCAGGAGTAATGATTCCTTTTTTCGCATAATACATTTGAGAAACATTCATTCCCGGTTTTGCTTTTAACGGCTTTGAAATGTGCTCGAAACGTAAATGATCTAACGAAGTATCGTTCATTCTTTCTTTTCCGTAATCAGAAGAAATTTGATCTAATGTTTCAACGTCGTTACGATCTAAAATCCATTGTTCACGAATGCGTGGCAATCCTTTTTTAACGTCAACTTGGTAATTTTCATCTGTATATGGCCCTCCTGTATCATAAACCGTTACAGGTGGGTTTTCAACCATTTTACCATTATATAGTTTCGTCGGAGAAACACTAATTTCTCTCATTCCTACTTGAATATTGTGTAATACTCCCTGTACATATACTTTTTTAGAACCTGAAATTGGTCCAGTGGTAATGCTACCTTGTTCTGGTGTTTTATCCGCTTTACTCATAGTTTATCCTCCTTGGGTTGCTTTAATGATTAATACTTGATCGTGTTGATTTAAAATTGTTTTTTCCCATTCATTCTTTGGAACAACTTCTTCGTTAACAGCTACTGCCAATCCTTTGGAATTTTCTCCCACTTGGGAAAGGACAAGCGACAACAACGAAGATTTTTCTTCAGTTTGTATGGGTTGATTATTTACAAAGATTTCCATCCTAATTTATTTACAGCACTTTAGGAGGACACAGAAAATTAAACGCACTGCTTCCATTCACTTTTTCCTACGACAGTATAAACTGTTTCAGGTTCGAAGGGTATAATCTCAGTCCGAATCACTATCAGGACACCCCTAAAGTCGAGGTGAAATTACGAAATAATTCCATTGAACAAAAAAAATGTTTTACACAATTTTGTTATCACGATTTTAACCAATTTTTCACGTTGTTTTTAATGTAATATTTCACACGAACAAATTCCTCCATATCTCTGATAATGCGGTCGTGATATAGTTTTTGCCATTTAAAATCGGATCTAATTTGTCTAGCATGTTTGGATACCACAGATTTGAAAGTCCTAATTACCACAGGTATTGAACCAGATTTTGGTGAAATGTTAGAAAAAAATTGTTTTGAAAAAACATAGGAATCAGGGCGAATATTGTTGTGATTTTCGATGTTATCATTTATATCATTATCGAATTCATTTTTCACGATATTAATTGTGTTTTTGTTCCGTCCATTGTTGGTATCGTTGTTTCGACCATTTACGATATCGTTGTTTCGACCATTGTGCACGAAAGGATTCATTTCGATACAATCCTTTGAATTTCTCACTAATATAGATACTTTTCTTATAAAATTTAAGAAAAAATATCATATTGATTGTAAATTAAAGCGTTAAAAAAATGACATAGAAATATAAAATTGAAATAATTTATCTCAAACATGATAAAAATATATTTTTGCTATTATTTCTTATATTTAGATATAAAAATCTCAACCTATGGTAAATTCACAAAAACCACATATTGAAAATCCTTGTCCGATGATATTAGCACGTATTAAGAAAGACGGAGATTTTTATTGTAATAGTTGTTCGAAGGAAATCATCGATTTTAGAGATAAATCAAATGAAGAAATAATTGCAAATAGCAAAGAAGGAGTATGTGGAATTTACAACGAAGATCAGGTGACTACAACGAAATACGGTTTTAGAAAACGTTTTTTATTTCAACTACTTACTGTTTTGTCATTTATCGGATTGAATGTAAAACCATTACAAGCACAGGAAACACCTAAAAAAACAGAACCGATCAAGGTTGCTAAAGATACTATCCGTGAACCTGTAATAGGTAAAATTAAAATTGACCCAAAAAGAGATACACTATTATTGACTGATCCAGATGAGGTGAAACCGAATAAAAAGTGGTTTAGAAGGAAGAAGAAGAATGTAAAAGGAAGAACTATTGGATGTCCATCTTTTTGATTAAGATTATCATCTCCCTTTATCCCTCCTCCACTTCAACAAGTTCAGTGACCACAAAAGGGAAGATTTATTTCTTCCACAATAAACTTCCATCTCCGTAGCTTAAAAAGCGGAAATTGTTGTTCAATGCATAGTCGTATATTTCTTTCCAAGCATCACCTACTAAAGCACTAATTAATAAGAGCAACGTGCTTTCTGGTTGGTGAAAATTGGTAGCTAAGGCATCAATTACTTTGTATTGATAACCTGGTGCAATGATGATTTGTGTGCGTGAAATAAATCGATTTAAATTTTCCTTTTTTAAATAATCAATTAAAGCCTGATAAGCTTGTTTAGGAGTACACAAATTAGTGGTTTCATATGGCTCCCATTGTTGTACCTCTAACGCATCTCGGGATAAATCAGGTGTGAAAAATAATTTTCGACCAATCCAATATAAACTTTCAACTGTTCGTGTTGAAGTAGTTCCAACAGTTACAATCGTTTTATTCTCAAGGGCATCACAAATAGACTGAATGGTGGTTAATTCAACATCTAAATATTCACCATGCATTTCGTGCCCTCCAATCTCCTCGCTTTTTACCGGTTTAAAAGTTCCTGCTCCTACATGAAGTGTGACATATTCATTTTTTATCCCTTTATTTTCTAATTGATTTAGAATATTTTCTGTAAAATGTAATCCTGCTGTTGGCGCTGCTACCGAACCTAATTCTTTCGCAAATGTCGTTTGATATCTTTCTAAATCAGAAGTTTCTGTTTCTCTATTTAAATAAGGTGGTAAAGGAATACTTCCGAAAGCATGTAACACCTCTGCAAAAACAATTTCAGAAGGTGTCCATGACAATGTCACATGAAAATAGTCATTTACCCGTTCTTTGTTAGATGCTGTTAATTCAAGTTGCTGTCCGTTCCAATTGATAATTCTTGTCAATGTATCTTTTTTCCAGCGTTTTGCATTGCCAACATAGCATTTAATTTCCAATTCTCCCTGACATCCCATTGCCATAGAAGCATCAATATATTTCTCCGCTGCTTCTAAATAAAACAATTCGGCAACGGCTCCCGTATCTGTATGGAACAACATTCTCGCCTCAACTACCTTGGTATTATTATAAATCATTAAGGTGTTTTCAGGAATGTATTCCGCAAAGTTTTTATAGATATCCTCTTGAATGGTGTTATTCTTATAAATCAACAACTTTGAAGCATCTCTTTCAGCTAACGGATATTTTGCAATACGTTCATCAGGAAGATGATAGGTAAAATCTGAAATTTGTATGTTTTTAATCGAAGACATTTTTTAGTACAAATAAATTGATTAACTCCTTCTTTTTGAATTAATTTTTGGTTTATAATGTTCCATGTGTTTTAATTCTTGAATAACACTGGAACTGTTTTTAGTAAAGAATTCTTTCATTATTATATTATAAAATTCTTCCTTGTTCTCGAATAAATCTTTCATCACAAATTCAGAATCATCTCTATTCAAAATCATTAGATTAATCAAATCTTCAGCAATCGCTAATTTCATTGAAACCAACAATATATCATTGTATTTATCAACTAGTTCTTTGATTTTAGCTTCTTGTTGAGAGGTCATAATTGAATTTTAAACTAACGAGTGCAAATGTATATCTTCAAGAGATATGAAAATAAATTTAGGTTAAAAATTATGAATTAAATTCCCCCAACCAATCCAACGTCACTTGATTAAATTCTTCGAATTTTTCTATGTTAACAATATGACCACAATTTTCAATTACTGCTAGTGAACCTTTATTTTCTTTTTTAGCCATTTTTATCACATCTTCAATAAACATATGATCTTGTCGTCCTGAAATAAAAAGTACTGGTAAACCGTGAACTGTTTTTTCGAATCGTTTTAAAGTAGCATCCAAACTTCCGGTCAAACCAAACCAGCGAATAAACTCTGATTTTTTCATTTTTTTCGCTTCGTGAATAAAAATAGCTCGTGATTTTTTATGATTTCTTCTTGGTAAAATAATCCATGCAAAAAACGAATATAATAAGATAAATGGAACTAATTTCTTACATGTGTTACCAATAAAAATCAAAAAACGAGAAAACGGTGTTAAACGAATAATTGCTCCTGACATAATCATTGAGGCTATTCGATTAGGTTGTAATTCGGCAATTTGTCGTATCATCAAAGTTCCTAGCGAAACACCCACAAAATGCGCTTTATCGATGTTGGTTTCATCTAATATATCAATGACTTCTTTTGAAATTGAAGGAAAAGTGTACACTAACTTTTTATTGATTTCATCATCCACTAAAGTTCTTCCATGTCCTCGCAAATCAACCAAAAGCACATGATACTTCTTTCTAAAAGCATTTACTTGCTTAAACCAAATGGTAGAACTTCCTCCTGCTCCGTGAATAAAAACAACCCAAGAAGCTGAAGGATTTTCATTTTTATAAATGATGTGATGTAACTTCATATTTAACTCATAATGACGATCAACACATCATTTATAAAAATCTTTTTTTTTTACATATTTCTTCTATACTGACCTCCTACTTCGAATAATGCTGATGTAACTTGACCTAATGAGGCATGTTTACACGCTTCCATCAAATATTCAAATACATTTTTGTTGTTAATTGCAGCCAACTGAACTTCACGAATGGCTTTTTCAGCCTCTGTTTGTTTCACCGTATGTAGTTCTTTCAACATGGAGATTTGGTATTGCTTTTCCTCTTCGGTTGCACGAATTACTTCTCCTGGAATAATCGTAGGCGAACCTTTCGAACTCAAGAATGTATTTACCCCGATTATTGGATATTCTCC
The DNA here is from genome assembly GCA_044370735.1 of Crocinitomicaceae bacterium. Classification (GTDB taxonomy): domain Bacteria; phylum Bacteroidota; class Bacteroidia; order Flavobacteriales_D; family Crocinitomicaceae; genus CANHVK01. The sequence goes on from JBILUY010000048.1 coordinate 9,890, forward strand.
TGTATGTTTTAAAGTTTCGTAATACAATGATTCTTCTTGAATTTTAGAACGTTGGTACATTGTTTCCATTGCTCCCAATACACCTCCTCTTTCTGTTATACGATCAAATTCAGACAATACTGCTTCTTCTACTAAATCTGTTAGTTCTTCTATAATGAAACTTCCTTGTAATGGATTTTCGTTTTTCGCTAATCCTAATTCTCGATTAATGATTAACTGAATAGCCATAGCACGACGTACAGACTCTTCTGTTGGTGTTGTAATTGCTTCATCATACGCATTGGTATGCAAAGAATTACAGTTATCATAAATCGCATACAACGCTTGTAAGGTTGTACGAATATCATTAAAATCAATCTCTTGTGCGTGTAAAGAACGTCCAGAAGTTTGAATGTGATATTTCAACATTTGCGCTCTTGGATTTGCTCCATATTTTTTCGCCATCGCTTTAGCCCAAATACGTCGAGAAACACGGCCTATCACTGCATATTCAGGGTCGATACCATTTGAGAAGAAGAATGATAAGTTTGGACCAAAGTCATTGATATCCATCCCTCTGCTTAAATAGTATTCTACAAATGTAAATCCATTTGCAAGCGTAAATGCTAATTGTGAAATTGGGTTAGCTCCTGCTTCCGCAATGTGGTATCCTGAAATTGAAACGGAATAGAAGTTACGCACTTTATTTCCAATGAAATATTCTTGTACGTCTCCCATTAAACGCAACGCAAATTCTGTTGAGAAAATACACGTGTTTTGTGCTTGGTCTTCTTTTAAGATATCTGCTTGAACTGTTCCCCTCACTTGCGCCAACGTATCCGCTTTGATTTTTGCGTACACATCCTCAGGCAATACTTGATCCCCTGTTACCCCTAACAACATCAATCCTAACCCATCGTTTCCTTCAGGTAATTCCCCTTGATAACGTGGTCTTGCCTTCCCTTTTTCAGCATAAATCGCATTGATTTTAGCTTCGACTTCTGCTTCTAATCCATTTGCTTTGATGTATTTCTCGCAATTTTGATCAATTGCAGCATTCATAAAGAAGCCTAATACAATCGGTGCAGGACCATTAATCGTCATCGAAACTGAAGTCTTTGGATCACTTAAATCAAATCCAGAATATAATTTTTTAGCATCGTCCAAACAACAAACAGAAACCCCAGAATTTCCGATTTTACCATAAATATCTGGTCTTAAATCAGGGTCATTTCCGTATAATGTCACTGAATCAAAAGCTGTTGACAAGCGTTTTGCTGGCATTCCCAAACTCACGTAATGGAAACGTTTATTCGTTCGCTCTGGACCACCTTCACCCGCAAACATACGTGTTGGATCTTCTCCTTCACGTTTGAAAGGAAATAATCCTGACGTATAAGGGAATTCTCCTGGTACGTTTTCTTGTAACGACCAACGAAGAATATCACCCCAAGCCTCGTATTTTGGTAAGGCAATTTTAGGAACTTGTGTCCCTGATAATGAAGTTGTATGTGTTTCCAAAGAAAGTTCTTTGTCTCTCACCTTAAACTTAAAAACAGGATCTTTATATAATTTTTTCTTTTCTTGCCAGTTTTCAATAACCGCCCAATTTTTAGGATCGAAATTTAATTTTTCAATCTCAAACGATTCTTGTAACCCTTTAACCAAACGATCTTTATCATCGATATTCATTTTAGAAATCGTATCGATTGATTTTTGAAGTCCGTATAATTTATTGGCAACTTCTACTTGTTGGTTTACCCACTTATCGTAATTGCGGTTATTTTCGGAAATTTCTGACAAATAGCGTGTTCTATCTGGTGGAATAACAAATACTTTTTCCGACATTTCATCCGTAACCTCAAACGTTGACGGAAGATTCGCTTCTGCTTTTTCGTTTAAGGTTTTAATGATTACCGAATATAAAGTATTCATACCAGGGTCATTAAATTGAGACGCAATCGTACCATACACCGGCATATCATCTGTGTTTTGCTCCCACAAATTATGATTGCGTTGGTATTGTTTACGTACATCACGTAACGCATCTAATGCACCTCTTTTATCGAATTTGTTCAATGCAATAACATCGGCAAAATCCAACATATCAATCTTTTCTAACTGTGTTGCTGCACCATATTCTGGAGTCATTACATACAATGATACATCCGAATGATCCAATATTTCTGTATCAGACTGACCAATACCCGAAGTTTCTAAAATGATTAAATCATATTTTGCTGCTTTCAACACATTCACTGCTTCTGCAACGTGTTTTGACAAAGCTAAATTCGACTGACGAGTTGCTAGCGAACGCATATACACACGTTTGTTTTTAATCGCATTCATTCGAATTCTGTCTCCTAACAAAGCACCTCCTGTTTTTCTTTTCGAAGGATCCACCGAAACAACTGCTATTGTTTTATCTTGGAAATCCAATAGAAAACGACGCACTAATTCATCTACCAACGAAGATTTACCAGCACCTCCCGTTCCTGTAATCCCCAATACAGGCACTTTATTTTCAGCTGCTAAAGCGTGAATTTTGTCTAATATTTCTTTTGATTCTTCCGGATAATTTTCTGCTGCCGAAATCACACTTGCAATTTCAGGTACATTTTTATCCTTTATCTTTTCTAAATCAAATGATTGTTTATCTCCTAATGGAAAATCTGATTTTTGAACCAAGTCATTAATCATCCCTTGCAACCCCATTGCACGACCATCATCCGGATGGTAGATACGCGTGATTCCATAGGCTTGTAATTCTGCTATTTCAGATGGCAAAATGGTACCGCCACCTCCTGCAAAAATCTTAATATGCGGAGCACCCTTTTCTTTCAATAAGTCGTACATGTATTTCAAGTACTCATTGTGACCACCTTGGTAAGAAGTCATTGCAATTGCTTGTGCATCTTCTTGAATAGCACAATCCACAACTTCTTCAACGCTTCTATCGTGTCCTAAATGAATAACTTCACATCCTGTAGACTGGATAATTCTTCGCATGATATTAATCGCTGCATCATGTCCATCAAACAAAGAAGCGGCAGTTACAATTCTTACTTTATTGATTGGTTTGTACGGGGCTACATTTTCCATAAATTGCTACTTAAATAAGTGGGTGCGAAGATAAGGAAAAGTGAAGAGAGTTAAAAGCAGAAAGTTTAAAGTGGAAAGTATTAAGTGATAAGCGAACTTTGAAACTTTATGCAATTTCGGAAAAAAGTTTATGTAATTTCGGAATTTTATCTATGTAAATTCGGAATAACTAAATATAAAACACTCATTAAAAACAATTTAAATCAAAAACATTCTTCCAAGAAATTATTGATTCATTGGAACGATTTTGATTGATTTCCATCGTATTTAACAAGTAATGTTTGTAGTTATAATTAGCGATTGTATCCAAATAATGTAACGCCTTTAAATATTCACTTTTAACCGTTTGAGACGCCTTCATTTCGAAACAAGAAACATTCATCCCATCTACCAATAACAAATCTATTTCATTTCCATTGCTATCTCTCCAAAAGTAAAAATCTTGGTAAATCCCAGAATTCTTATGTGATTTCATAATTTCTAGGATGCAATAATTTTCAAATAAAGCACCTTTGTATGTAGACAACAACAAATCTTCTGGTTTTTTAACCCCTAATAAATAAGCCACCAACCCCGTATCATAAAAATACAATTTAGGGGTTTTAACGATGCGCTTGGACAAATTCGCATGCCACGGTTGCAAAGTAAAAACAATGTAACTCGACTCCAAAATTGAAAGCCAACGTTGAACCGTTTTACTATCGACACCCAATTCTTTCGAAATACTTGAAGCGTTAAATAATTGCCCTACATGGTGTGCCAATAAAGAAAGGAATTTTCTGAAAAGTGATACATCTTGAACATTTACAATGGTTTTTACATCACGCTCAACATACGTACGAATATAACCGGGGTAAAAATCACGCGGATGAATATCTTTATCATAAACACGAGGATAACTCCCTTTGATAATACTTTCATATACATCGTTTTGCTGAACCGTTGCAATCTCATCTTGTGAAAGTGGAAGCAGTTCCATCAAATACACCCTACCCGCAAGACTTTGTGTGATTTTCTCTAGCAATAAAAAATTTTGAGAACCACTTAAAATAAATTGCCCGCTCAATCCTGATTCGTCCACTATTTGTTGAATATACGAAAACAATTGAGGGGCGTTTTGAGCTTCATCAATGATGACATATTTATCATAGGTATTCAAGAAACCACGAGGGTCAGATAATGCAAATTCAAGTTGATCAGGATTTTCCAACGATACATAACGGTAACTTGAAAAGACTAGTTTTGCCAAGGTGGTTTTCCCTGACTGTCTTGGCCCTGTAAACACCAATACCGGAAACTTTTTAGCCATTTCCAACATCTTATGTCTTGCATTTCTCTGTATCATATTTCAAAGATATAAATTTTATGCAATTTCGGAAAAAAGTTTATGTAATTTCGGAATTTTAGTTATGCAAATTCGGAATTTAAAATCAACACATCACAATCAAAACAATTAAAATGAATTACTTAAATTAAAAAAACAAACAAGTTTAACCTAAAAATAAACTAACAAATAAAAAATTAAAAAAGTACGTTAAACCAAAATAAAATCATACAATTTTTATCTTTATAAAAAAAAGTGTTTAATGAATATTGCTCATACTGAATTTGAAAGCTTTACTTGGATTGATATTGCACAACCAGACGAAACTAAACTAGCAGCTTTAGCAGATGAATATGGACTAGATTATTTCTTAATTAAAGATAGTTTAGAGCGAGGACATTTACCCAAAATCGAAAAGCTACCCAAATACACCTTCATCATATTAAGAGCATTTTCTCCATCAAAAAATGGAAGAATTACCAATGTGAATGAACTATCAAATAAGATTGCTTTTTTCTACAATGACAAACAAGTCATCACTATACACAGAGCAAATTTTGAGTTTATCAAGGAAATCAATAACGAAATCCAATTTGTTAACGCTGAACAATTTTTATTGTACATCATCAAACAAATGATAGAAACGTACTCCGATTCAGCACAAGAATTGTCGGATAAAATTGATTTAATAGAACAAGTTATTTTCTTAAAAGACTACCGTAAAGTGTCTTAAGAAGAT
>JBILUY010000276.1:0-2995 GCA_044370735.1 Crocinitomicaceae bacterium
CGAATTTCCAAAAAGATTTTACAATTAACCCAACACGTACTTCATGAAATGGATATTTTTGAATATAATAAAATCGCATTTCAAGATATTAAAGATCAGTTAATCAGTTTAATACTAACCTTTGAAGAAGTAACTGACGATTCAAACAACTTAATGAATATGTATCTCTCTGTCAATGCTCAAAAGACAAATGATGTAATGAAGCTATTAACCATTTTTTCTGCTTTTTTCTTACCTCTTACATTTATCGCAGGTATCTATGGAATGAATTTCAAATATATGCCTGAACTAGAAGGGAAATATGCTTATTTCATCATTTTGGGCTTAATGGCAATCTTATCTATCATCATATTTTATTGGTTTAGAAGGAAAAAGATTTTTTAATTCTTTTTGTACATTTTCTTAATTTTACAACCTAATTCATACTAATGAGATACATATATAAAGTTTGTGGAATCGTTTTTGAAAGTGATATATATTACCCACAATTATTTCAATCAGACGAAAAACCGGAGGTTAAAATAGCATACGGCGAAGTCCCAGAACATTTAGATGAAAAAAATATTGAATTTCATTTTATAGAAGCAAACCCAAAACAATATCTGATCAAATTAGAAAAAATAGGTAAATACTTAATTGAAAATGGTTCGACAATTACTATTCAAAAGTATGATCAAGGTTCTTCAGAAGATTTAGAGCGATTTGTTCTTACAAATATTCTCGGAGCGATTAGTTACATGCGAAATTTCATTCCAATGCATGGAGGTGTAGTAATAAAAGACAATCAAACTTTTTTAATCAGTGGAGCATCTGGAAAAGGGAAATCAACGCTTTTAGCAAGCTTATTAAACAAGGGCTACACTTTAGTTAGTGACGATATAAGCAACGTAAAAGTTGAAGACGGTATTCCTTATGTCTATCCCGGATTTCAATATTTATTACTTTGGAAAGATACGATGAAGTTGTGTGGTATTGAAAATAAAAATTATGATAAATTATTATCTGAAAATGAAAAATATTTCTATCCAATACCTGAAAATCAATTCAAAAACGAAAGAGTTAAACTAGACAACATGATTATTCTTTTTGAAAAAGAAGAGGATGAAGACATACAAATCACAGGATTAAAAAAAATTGAGACATTAAAAATAAATACTTTCAAACCTTGGATGATACAGGCTTTTGATAAAAATAAATTTCTATTTGGTGAATTGATTAAAATGGGGAATCATATTTCTTTATTCAAATTTGATTGTAATCATAAAAAACCAATAGACAAAAGTATCACTCGTTTAATTAAATTGATGGAGGAAATATGCTTAACAAAGAAGTAAAACCTATTTGGCTTGCGTCCTATCCAAAATCAGGAAATACTTGGACTAGAATTTTTTTGTCTTCGTTATTAAGCGATAAAGATCCAGATTTAAATAATCTAAAAACCGACGGTATAATTTCTAGTAGAAACATTATAGACGGCACTTTGGGAATAGATACAGGAGATATACCAGAGCGATTATTCAATAAATACAGAAGTGAGTTGTATCACAAATGGGCAGAAAGTAAAAACAAAGAATTTCTATTAACAAAAGTCCACGACGCTTGCCATAACAGAGGTATTTTGTATTTCCCTCCTAAAATTACAAGAGGTGTAATTTATATAATTAGAAATCCGTTTGATATGGCCGCATCCTTAGCAAACCATAACGGAACAACAATATCTAAGTCAGTTAAAAACCTTTGTGACAATAGTGTTTGTTTGGCAAATAACCATAAAAAACTTAATAATCAAATTAGTCAATTTATGGGGTCTTGGAGTTATCATGTAGAAAGCTGGACAAATATACATCGAAAAAACATTCTTGTAGTTCGGTATGAGGACATGTTAAACAATGGTTTAGAAACTTTTAAAAAAATTGTTTCGTATCTCGAATTAGATTACACCGACGAACAAATTCAAAAAGCCATCGAAAATTCTTCATTCAACAAATTGAAAGAAAAAGAAAATCAATTTACTTTTAAAGAAAAACCAGCTAAAGCAGAATCATTTTTTAGATCTGGAAAAGTAGGAGGATGGAGAAATGAAATTACAAAAGAAGAAGCGCAAATGATAATTGATTTTAATTATGACAAGCTATTAAAATACAATTATATAGATCAAAACGGGAATATATTAGTTTAAAATCATTTTTTATTGAGAAATCAAAAAATTATCAATTAATGAACTTTCAAATCCAAGAAAAAAATCATGAATTAACAGAAGGGTATTTTATGTTAATCATGAAGTACAGTGTATTATTTTTAGTTGCTTGGATGTTTGCGATATTAATAATTTACACCTATCCATGTTTAGCTTGGGATACAAATAAATACCCTCCATTTATACGCTTTTTAAATGATTACAATATACTCAGTTGGATTTTTGTAGCTGGACTTTTTAGTTGGTACTCAAATAAAAAAATCAATCAGTACAAATTAGGATTTTTGACCAAATTAAGATTTAACAAATTGTCTAATATTTTTGAATTCACCTTAATCCATCCGTTAAATGGTAAAAGTTATGAAACAAACGTAGACGCAAATAATTTAAAAGTTGTAAAAACGCATAAACATAGTCAATGGACTGGAGATAAAGTTACGTATGAGTTTTATGACAATGATCAACTCATTACTCGATTGACACCTTCAAGATCTGCCTGGAAATTTAATTCAGATTATCTAAACTTTATAGAGTATTTAGATTCTTTAATCGTATCAATGTAATAAATCGACCATCGCTTGCATTGTCTTTCTATTCCTTGTAGTGGCATTTAGTTTCAATATTTTTTCGATAAAAGGGTTTGAAAATTTTGTGTTACCATAACCATTTGAACATAACAAATAAATACAAGAATCATTGAATTGAATTTTATCAAACGAAGAGTTTAAATCAAGCAACCTCCTCCAATCGTCTAAATTAATACTCTTATCAACAAGGGAATAATACAAATCTCCATAT
>JBILUY010000101.1:0-9220 GCA_044370735.1 Crocinitomicaceae bacterium
CGTTAGCTAATATATCTTTAATTTCTTGCCCAGAAACAACAAAAACAATCACTTCGAATGTGTATTTTTTAAAAATTAAATTTTGAATATGCATTTTAATCTCAAACTTGGACATATTCGATCTTAAATAGATATTTCCACTTTGAATATATGTTTTAACACCATGGTAACCATTCGCTTCTAACAACAATTTTAAATCTTTCATTAAAACTTTTCTATGACCACCTACATTAATTCCCCTCAAAAAAATAATATACTCCTGCATACTTTGAAAATAAAGGTTGAAAATACCAAAAATCTAATTTTGTTTCTCAAATTAAACCTTTTCAATTTTTGTAAGTCAAAATACAAACCAGATTTAAAACTATAACATATGAAAACATTAAAAAACTTAGCTCTAACGATTCTATTATCAGGAATAACAATTTGTTCATTTGCTCAAGACAAAGAGGTAAAAACACCTGAACAACGAGCAGAAAAGAAAACTGAAATTTTAACAAAAAAATTGGATCTTACAACTGAACAACAAATCAAAGTGGCAGAAATGAATCAAACGACAGCCAAAGAAATTGAAGCTATAAAAAACAATCAAAATCTAAGTAAAGAGGAAAAAAAGAATGCAGTAAAACAACTTAGAGAAAAAAACAAAAACGAATTACGTGCAATGTTAAATCAAGAACAACAACAAAAAATGGATAAAATGATAGAAAAAAGAAAAGAAAGATTAGAGCATAAACATCACTCTAAAGGTTAATTAGGATTAAAGTTAGCTATTATAACCTGCCCATCTGGACGATAAAAGATTGTTGTATACCAAAACATACTCTCCCCTTTTTGATTCTTTGAATCACCTATGAAAGTAACTTTATAATAATCTATATCTTGCATGTTTTTAGTTTCCAATAGAGTAAGTTTTATGTAGGCAAAATCTTCGATCTCCTTTGTCATACGTAAAACTTGCTCATCTAGCTCCTCAATTTCATGTTCGTAGACTTCTTTTTTTAGTGGATATAAAAAAATATTTCGCTTAATGCGCTCAATTAATCTTAAATTATCCTCAATTTTTTCTTTTAAAACTTCCTTTTTAAGTTCTAATTTATTAATCGAATCAGCAATGGTTTGTTTTACAAGAATGACCTCAAAAGTTGTATCAACAATTGAAAAACTTGTAAAGTCATCCATTTTCTTATGACAAAGATTCATAGCCGCGGTTGAAGTTCTACCTAGAACCTTTTTACGAATATCTTCACGTTGAATAAATCGATAACTTTGAGAAAAAGTTATCGTTGAAGTTGATAAAAAAAGAAATAAAAAATAAACTAAAAATCTCACAAAAACAATATTTCCGAGTACAAAAATAAGTATTTAAAGTTATTTTACATTTAATTTTCTTTCTCTTTTTCGTGAACTCACATAACTATTTATTGCTTTTTCGGATGTATACCAAACATTTCCTTCTTTATAAGCATCAATTTTACCTGATCTTGCCAACAAACTTATATATTCTTTTCCATAAGGCACTCGCTCTTCTGAAACGATATTATGAATTGAATCATATTCTAAATCAGTTCCAGGCAATGAACTCAAATAAATATTCAATGTTCGTTCAACAGATTGAAGAATCAACAACAATAATTTATCGTAATTGCCATTATTCGCAAAACTAAGTGCTTCGTAATACTTTTTCCGATCCGTTTTTAGAATTATAGCAGGAGGAAAACCAGCTCTCATCAAAATTAAATTCATAGCTAAACGAACTGTTCTTCCATTACCATCAAAAAAGGGATGTATCCATACAAATCGATGATGAAAAATAGTTGCTAAAGAAACAACATCTAAATTTAAAGGATTGGTATTAACAAACGTTATTAATTCATCGAACAAATCTGAAACCTTATTCGCATTCGGGGGTGTAAAATTAGCTCCGTTGATTCTAACACCAGCATTACGAATACGACCAGCATAATGCTCTTCAATATTGTTTAAAACAATACTATGTAAATTGAGAATATCTATTTCTCTTATTACTGTTGAATCATCAACTAATTGATAAAGGTAATTTATCGCTTTGTCGTGATTAAAGGTTTCAAAATGCTCTCGTAAACTCTTTCCTTTCACTGTAATCCCTTCTTGTAAAATCAATTGAGTTTCTCTAAGGGTGATAGTATTGCCTTCGATAGCATTAGAGTTATAAGTCCATTCTAACGATAAATTTTCTTTAATCTTTTGAACAATAAAAGTGGGTAAAGGCCTAAATGTATCCAATTGGAGTTGTTTGGAGATCAACCTATTAATCAATTCTTTTTGGTCGTAAGTTGTTGTAAATTTATCGAACCACATTTTAACATCGTTTAACAACAAAAATACAACATTCCGATGTTAAATAAAAATTTAATCCTACCTTTTTGAAATCTTATTTCTAGTTATCGTTCTTTGCAAATTACATTTAAATCTGTCTATCTCTGGATTTCGTTTTTTGAGGTGTTTTGTCTGACAATTCTCCACTCGTTCTCTCCACAAACGATAACTTGAAAACTTTAATTCTTTTTTCATTAAAGCTTTAACATCAGCTTCTGCTAAACCAAATTGGAACTGAATAGCATCAAATGGAGTGCGGTCTTCCCAAGCCATTTCAATAATACGATCGATATCTTCCGGTTGTAAATTGTTTTTCATTTTTTACACTTTTTACTGCAATACTTCACTTCTTCCCAATCTTTCTCCCACTTTTTTCTCCAAGTGAAAGGACGACCACAGGTTAAACAAATCTTTTCAGGTAAATGTTGCTTTTTTACACCTTTCATAGCTAATTATGGTTTGGCATATGGAAAACGCACCCCTTCACTCACAATATGATAACTATCTAATCCAGAATTTGTAATCGATGAAGCTGCAGCTAAATCCACGAATCCATCAGGTAGAATAATATCGGAAGGAAGATAAATTTGGTTGATTTCTCCAATGATAAAAAGTGTATTATTTATTGTAAAAGGTACTTTTTCTTTGAAATTCATCGCTATCTGAATAGTTGATTCGCCAACAAAAGGTGCATAAAAATCACCTTTGTATTCAGGAGTTAATCCTACAGCATCAAATTCAGAAACTTCTTTTGGATAACGAGCAGATGTTTGATGCGCTTTTTCAATAAAATCAGGTAAAATATGATTTATGGTATAACACCCTGTTTCTTCAATATTTTGCAAGGTATGACGATCTACGGAATCCGGCCTAACCACCATACCAATCAAAGGCGGGTGTGCTCCTAAATGTACAATAGAATTAAAAATAGCAAGATTTGTATTACCTACTTTATCTTTCGTTCCAATTAATGAAACTGATTTAAAACCTGTTAACGAATTAATAAAAGTAGCACGGAAACGTTTATCCATTCCCATAATCTCCTCAAAATCAATCTTTCTTTTTATTATTTCCATAAATTGCGATATGAATGGTCTTTGTCGTAATCATTTGCTTGTTTATCAACGTTGAAAACTCGGTGTCCTCGAGGATCGTTTCCTACCCCAGCAATATATGCCCAATTACCCCAATTACTACAAACATCGTAATCGATTAATTGTTCTTCGAAATATGCTGCTCCTAATCTCCAATCAACTTGTAAATCATTGCACAAGAAACTAGCAACATTTTGACGTCCACGATTACTCATAAAACCAGTTGTATTTAATTCTCGCATATTGGCATCTACAAATTCGTTACCGGTTTCACCGTTTTTCCACTTCTCAAACAATTCTAAATTAGTTAGTCTTGAAATTGGTTCATTTTCTTTAATCCCATTTTTAAAAAACAATTTCCGATCGTATTTACGCATTACCCAATGAAAATACTCTCTCCACAACAATTCAAAATACAACCAATAGGTAGAATCATTTTTGATTTTTGTAGATTCATATTGATTAAGTTGAGTAACAATTTCTCGAGGACTAATACACCCTAGCGCTAACCAAGGAGAAAGCTTGGATGAATAATCCGATCCAATCATTTCATTTCTCGTTTCTTTATACGTTGCAACTAAATCTGTTTCGAAAAAATAATATTGAAGGCGTTTATGTGCTGTTTTACTACCACCTTGAAATGGAAAAGAGGAACGTTCATCTTGCTGAATTAGCTCTATTTTTGATTGAATTTCAATGGGAATTATAAAATCCTTAAAAATGGGAGAATGGATATAACTTGGTGGGGTTAGTGGATCTTTTACCTGACATTCTTTTTCGATAATGGTTCTAAATTTGGTAAAAACATCCGGCAATTTTTTCAAAGGAAAAGGAAGTTCATTCGGAGAAAACAATGTTGAAGTTTCAAAACAATGAACTAGACATTTTTTAGTCCAACAATTTTTTTCAACTGCTTCTAGCAAAATACGTTCTTCGAAAGCGGGTGGCTCAACAGTATAAATATCAGTCACATGAAATCTATCTACCAAATCAGAAATTACCTTTTCGGGATTACCGAATTCAAACAACAATTTACTTCCTAATTCGTTCAATTCATCATTGAGAGATCTCAAACTCTCCATTAAAAACTTTAAGCGAAAAGCACCCATTTTTCGTGTCCCATAGATTGTTTCTTCAAGATTTTGAGGATCAAAAACATACAAGGGGATTACCTGGTCTGCGTGAGCAATTGCTTCTAAAAGTGGTTTGTTATCGTTAACCCTTAAATTATTGGTAAACCAAATGATGGCTGTTTTCATATTTTTGAAAATTTAGATGATTAATAAACCGTCACCTCCCCTCCCCCTCCTCAAGGAGGGAGTTATAACTCATTAATATTCAATAAATAACATTCCGCTTGATTTAGTATTTCCTCTTTAACAGTTGGTTGCATTTTATCCCAAGTCACATACATCATTCCAATACGTGGATTTTTACGAAGTAACATTTCATTACGAGCATAGAAATGCCAATACAAACTATTAAAAGGACAGGCTTTCTCTCCTACTTTTTGTTTTGCATTGTAATGACAACTTCCACAATAGGAACTCATTTTATCTATGTAATTTGCAGAACTCACATAAGGTTTGGTACCAACAATTCCTCCATCAGCAAATTGGCTCATTCCTCGCGTATTCGTAATCTCGACCCAATCCAAAGCATCTATGTAAATTCCTAAATACCATTGATCTACCTCATCAGGATGAACTCCTGCTAACAAAGCAAAATTTCCAGTAACCATCAGACGTTGAATGTGATGAGCGTAAGCAAATTGCAAGGATTGTTTGATACTGTGACTTAAACATTTCATCTTGGTTTCGCCCGTCCAATACCAATGAGGTAGTTTGTTTTCGTGGTTGAAAAAATTGAGCGATGCGTATTCGGGCATCTGCATCCAATAAATACCACGCATATATTCTCTCCAACCTAAAATCTGTCTTACAAATCCTTCTACCTGATTTAGGCTAATATCACTGTTTTGTCTGTAATGTTGAATTACCTTTTCAATCACCTCTTGAGGAGAGATTAATTTCACATTCATAGCAAAGGAAATGCGAGAATGATATACGGACCAAGCATTTGGTGTCATCGCATCTTGAAAGGTACCGAAATATGGCAAACAATATTCAATGAAAAAATCAAGTAATCGTTCACATTCATCCCGAGTAACAGGCCAAACAAATTGTTTATCTTCGATATCCCCCATCGTTTTTACTCCAGATTTTTGTATCATTTCAACTATTTCAGATACGTTTCTATGAAATAAAAAAGGATGAATGATTGTATGATTTACAGGTATTTTCTTTCGATTGTCACTGTCGAAATTCCATTTATCTCCTTCAGGTTGACCGGCAATCATTAACACCTTGTGTTTCTTTCTCATATAACGATAGAAACTCTCCATCAAAAACTGTTTCTTCCCTTTGAAAAATTCAGCAAATTCAGTTCGAGATGTAAAGAAATGTTCAGTATCAAAAACGGAAACAGGAAGATTAAGCGCTTCTGGCAAATTCTTTAATTCTTGATCAACCCGGTATTCATCTGGTAATTGATATTCAACACTTTCTATCTGATACTCTTGACTAATCCAACAAATATTTTCTGTAAAAGATTGTTTATTTCTAGTGTCATCCAATCGTAAATAAAAAACTTGGTGCCCTTTTTGAAGAAGATCATCCGCAAACAAACGCATCGCTTGAAAAAAAGCAACTACTTTTTGAATGTGATGCACTACATAATCTGTTTCAGAGCGGATTTCCATCATCAAATACACCACGTTATCATCGACTTGATGAAACCAAGAATGATGTTGATTAAGTTGATCTCCTAAAATTAAACGCAGTGTTTGTTTCATTTTCTTCGTTGATTTACATGTTTTTGTAAAATCCTTTTTCCTTCTTCTTTCGTGTAAGATTGCTTTCTCATTCCCCAAATGATATCGCTTGCATATTTTCTTGTTGCCTCAATATCAACAATTGGCGTAGGATAATCTTCACCAATCCGGCAATTGTAAATTTCTTGTTCGAAGACATTTAATTTCCAAGGCTCATGAATTAAATGAGCAGGAATATCTTTTAATTCGGGACACCATTGTTTGATAAAAGCTCCTTCGGGATCATGGTCTTCCGAGTTTTTTATCGGATTATAAATGCGTACGGTATTAATACCTGTAATCCCAGCTTGCATCTGAATTTGAGGATAATGTATCCCTGGTTCGTAATCTAAAAATTGTCGGGCTAAAAAATGAAGATCACGCCAATCTTGCCATAAATTGAAAACAAAAAACGAAACAACCATCGCTCGCATTCGGAAATTGATATATCCTGTAGCTACCACACAACGCATACAAGCATCAATTAATGGAACTCCTGTTTTTCCTTGCTGCCAAGCGTCAATGTAGCTTTGGTTTCGCTCTTTTACGATGCTATCATACGCACGATTAACGGGTTCGAACTCCATGCGACATTCATCTTCAAACTTTTGCATAAAATGACTTTGCCAATGCAAGCGTGAAATAAAATTGGCTAGTGCTCTCTTGTTTTTGGAAGTTTGATAAACATGTAAAGTCGCTTGATACACCATTCGCATACTCACATTTCCATACGCCAAATAAGGAGAAATACGACTGCATCCTTTCCTACTTAACAAGGGTTTGGAAATATGCCTACTGTAATTGACATATCGTTCTGATAAAAAACTTTTCAAATACCTCAACCCCAAAGAAGTTCCTCCAACCTGAAAATTTGGATTTGCCTCTTTAATTTCCTTTGGTAATTCTTCCCCTCTGATTTGTTGGTATTCTGCGTCTTCCAAATGAAACCATTGAACTTGTTTTAAATCTGTTTTAATCACAGGAGAGAGCATTGTATCTTTCCAAAGAGCATCCCATTCCTCACGAGATTTTAGCCTTCTAACCACTCCTCCCGTTATGCTTTCATTCCACAAAATGTTGTGTTTTGTAAACCACGATTTCATTTCAAGATCCCGGTCGAAAGTCAATTTATTTCCAATTTCTTGGGATGAAAAAACAGTGTTAATTTTTACCTGTTTCATCAACCATTCAAACACCGTTTTTACCTCTTTGTGAAATACATATATCTTCCCTTCTACTTGCTCCAATTGTTTTTGAATATCACATAAAGACTGATACACAAATCGCCAATGACGAGTATCACTATCGTCATATTCCATTACGGATGGCTCAAAAACGTAAATTAAAATCAAGGGATAACCACTCTTTACCGCCAAATCTAATGGTTCATGATCTACCAAACGTAAATCCCGCTTAAACCAAACAATATTGACCGTAGAAAGAGACATAATGTGAATGAAAGGTGATACTATTCAAACACATTAGAGGAAGAAAAGTTTTGTAATTATGTCTTTTGAATTTTTAAAAATTAAATCGAAAAATTAATCTAATAACTAATTATCATTTAGAATCCATTCTAATTCAGGATCAACTTGTTTAATTCTATCTTGTAGCGTTGGAATTATTTCAACATCTGGAAAAATACCACGACCAAAATCCAAACTAGAACACGCTGGTTTTATATACATTAAGCCGAAATTTACTTTCAAATTAGAATGGGGTAAAGTAAAAGTTGGTATTTGTCCAGCGCATGTTCCGTTATAATCTCCTCCTGTTTCTTCTCCAACAAAAGTTGCAAGTTTATTCCCTTTTATATTTGAACTTAATATACATGATGTAGAAAATGTACCACCATTTGTAATAAAATAAATTTTATTTTTGAAATAATATTTTTTAGCAGGCTTAACCTTAATACTTTCAATAAGTGGATAATAATAAAATCTATCTCCTATTTTTTTCACGCTCATTAATCTAATTGAATACCTAATGATTGTAATAGGCATGAAAGCTAAATGAAAAAATTTACCAATAATTTTTTTCTCTCTAAATCTTCTAGTATAAAGCAAACTAAACCTAGAAGTTACTTCATGCGGTTCAATAAAATTATAAGTTGTGTCTATTAAATAAGAGAATAATTTTTTACCCGATAAAATCATACCTCCTGGATTACTTCTTAAATCTATTATTAGCTTGGGAGATTTAACAGAGTCTATTTTTTGAAAAAATTTACTATAATCAAAACTCATGAAATTATCAATTTTTAAAAGTGCGATATTACTGTCTTTACCTATAAAACTTAAATGGCAGTTTTTTGTATTTAATTTATTTTTAGAATTGATTTTAACATCATTTTTACTATTCAAGAATTTACGTTTAATGATCTTATTTACTGTATCCCCGAAAATATTTAACTTAATCTGAACACTATCTCTATATCCATGTTCAACATAATAATAATCTACAATATTTTGATTTAAATACCTCTTTTTAAAAGTAGAATTATACCCATCAGATCCTACTGAATTGTAATACTTTTTATAAATATCATTTGGAGCCAAAGAATCAATACAAAGAATTTCGGCACCTATTAAAATCGAAGAATCTCGAGCTATACTTTTTACTACGTATAACTTTCCATTAAAAAATTCAACTTCAAAATCAGAAATAGGTGTAAATAATTTTGAGGACTTTATCTCTCTTTTTTGTTGTTTAGTTAACTTTTTAGCAGGAACAATAACACTTGTATGACCTTGTCTGATTTCATTAATAACTGGACTTAATTTGAAATAAAACTCTTTTATTGTAAGTGGATCAGTAATCGTATTTTTTAAACTATCAAACTTGTAGTCAAGCTCTTTTTTAGATGTATAATAATTTAATTGTGGATGTAATTTAA
>JBILUY010000115.1:0-8407 GCA_044370735.1 Crocinitomicaceae bacterium
CCCATACAACGAACCCGTTGGATTACAAGGAGATGAAAAAATCATCATCTTTGTTTTAGGAGTTATCGCTTTTTCAAATTGTTCAGCCGTTATTTTGAAATCTGTATCAATTCCAGCATTTACAATTACTGGAATACCTTCTGCTACTTTCACGATTTCTATGTAAGAAACCCAATAAGGTGCAGGAATAATTACTTCATCCCCAGGATTGATACAACTTAACACCGCATTTGCAATCGCTTGTTTTGCTCCAGTTGACACAACAATCTGATCTTTAGGATAATTCAATCCATTATCTCTTCTGAATTTCAACGAAATACTTTCACGCAAATCATCATATCCTGCAACTGGTGTGTACATCGTATAGTTCTGATCTAACGCCTCTTTCGCTGCATCTTTGATAAATTCAGGGGTAAAAAAATCAGGCTCGCCTAAACTTAATGAAATGATATCCTTTCCAGCTGCTTTTAATTCTCTCGAAATACGAGACATAGCAATTGTAGCAGATTCTTCCATTGCTAACAAACGTTCGGATAATTTAATCATATAATCCTTCAAATTGGTGTTAATATGCAAACTTAAAAAAATTAAGCAAGTTATCCTTTTTTTTAACGTACAAATTCACCTAATTGAGTTGCTAAAAAATGTCAATTTTTCATTTTACAAAAAAGAATTCATTATTTTTCATCCTTTTTTTGATTTGAATGGTTTTATGAGATATATACTTCTACTTATCATCCTATTAATTCTACCAAAAGTAAAGGCTCAAATGTCTGTACAGGGTAAAATTGTTGATTCCTCAGCTGTAAAACCTATACCTGGTGCGATTGTCATCGCTTCGAGAATGAAAGATTCTCTAATTATTCAATTTACTCGTTCCAACAGAAATGGAGAATTTCAATTTAAAAACTTACCTATCGATACTTTTAAAGTCACTATTGGTCATCCAAAATTTGAAGACCAACAACTTTTTATTTTTGGGAATAAGGAAGAAAAAAATATCACTTTACCGACCATAAAATTAGATCACGTAGCGAAAGAACTTAAAGAGATTATCATCTATGCAAACAAAAGTCCGATTTATTACAAAGGAGATACACTAGTATTTGTAGCCGATTCTTTTAAAGTGAGAGAAAATGCAGTTGCTGAAGATTTACTTCGAAAATTACCCGGAGTTTCAGTGGATGCACGTGGAAAAGTGACATTTCAAGGAAGAGATATAGACCAAATTTATGTAGATGGAGATGAATTTTTCGGGAATGACCCTACCGTTGCTACCAAAAATTTAGGGGCAAAAGCCATTCAAAATGTTCAGATTTACGAAAAGAAAAACAACACAGAAAATGGGGAGGAATCAAAACAAATCATGAATCTCACCTTGAAAGATGATGCAAAAAAGGGTTATTTCGGTAAAATGGCATTCGCTACAGATGGAACTAAATTCTATGAAGGAGAAATATTGTTTAACCGCTATCAAAATAAAAAAAATTATTCCTTTTACTTATTGAAAAACAACACTCCACGTTTGGGATTTAATTGGCAAGACCAAAATAAATATGGTTTAAATACAGAAATGAACAGTACAAGCAATGGTTTTCCAGATAATTTCACCACCGGGGCTCGTTTCAAAAATTCTTACGGTAAAAACAACAAACACTTTTTTGAAATCAATTACCAATACAGAGATTTAAAATCTAGAAATATATCATCCAACAACACTCAATTTTTGGTAGCTGATACAAGTTACTACAATAAAAGTGAACAAAACAATTACACACACCAGCAAAATCATACGTTAACCATTGAAAATAAATGGAAACTGGATTCATTAACTACGCTTGAATTAACCCCTGAAATTAAGTTTTCACTACAAAATTCAGACAAAAAAAACACAGCATCGTTTTTAAATAATAGCTTAAATCCATTTAGAAATAGCTCCAACAATGTAACCGATTCAACTACAGAAGTAAATGTCTCTAATACATTAAAATTGGAACGAAAATACATGAAACCTAAACGTGAAAGTTCCATTTCAAGTGATTTAACTTATAATGATAATCAGGACAATGGAACGATCAACTTCTCTAACCAATTTTCAAATATCCTCAAACAAACTAATCAACGAAACGATATCAATCAAAAAACGTTAAATCAAACTTTAACCCTATTTCACACTGAACCAATCACAAAACGAATCAATTTGAATGTAGAGTATATGAATACCACTTCGAATGATAAGCAAATACGAAATATATTTGATGTTCAAAAAAATGCTTTTGATTCAACATTTAGCTCAAACTTCACGAAACAATCAATCATTCATCGAGGTAAATTGAGTTTCACCCGTAAATCTGGAGCGCATACGGTTATCGTTGGAACTGCACTTCGTAACCTATCACTTTCAAACACAAATAATACTTCAGGTTCGGTATTCAATTTGAATGACAATCAGTATCTACCTTATGCAAGTTATAATTACAATCAAAAAAATGCCATTCGTATTAATGTAGGATATAATACAAGTGCTCCAATTCCTTCAATCAATCAGTTACAGCCAGTTTTGAATAACACCAACTTGAACTATCAAACTATTGGTAACCCGAATTTAAAACCTTCCTTCAAACAATCTGCTAATTTATCATTATCTCGATTTAACAACTTGGATAGTAGATACTATTTTATTAGAGCTAACGCAGATTTTATAGATAATGATTTTGCCAATTCTTTGACTTTTGATAATTCAGGAAGAACAATTTCTCAAACTGTTAATGTGAATGGAAATCAAAACTTTTCAGTATTTGGTTCATTCAGCCAAGGTTTCCCAAAACATTATTTGACGTTGACTGGAAGATTAGATTATTCCTATTCATTGGGTAAAAACTTAATAAATGGGATTCAATATAATACAAATCAAACTGCTATCTCTCCTACGCTAAATGTTTCGTATGCAACGGACACCTTAACAATTTCATTAGACGGTTCGATGTCTTATAACAAACCAACAGGTTCATCTTTGGGATTAACACAAAATCCGTATTTCAGTTATAATAACACACTTGACATTTCTTGGAATGTTCCCAAATTAAATTTTTTAATTACAACAAGTATTAATCAGCAAATTACAACTGGACGCACCAATGGATTTAACATCAATCGAACTATTTGGAATGCAACCATTTCAAAATATGTATTAAAAAGTCAGAAATTGAACATCGGGATAGAAGCGTATGATATCTTAAATCAAAATTTACAAATTCAACGTACAATTACCTCCAACCAAATATCAGATATCCGAAATACCATTATTACCCAATATTTCTTGCTTCGATTGAGTTATCGTTTCGATCCTCCGACAAAAGAACAAGAACCTAAAATGCCTAAAATGCATCCTTTTGGACCAGGGATGCCAAGACCACAAAGAAATGAAAAATATTAAAAAAATATTCGCACTTACCATACTGTTAATTAGCTTTTTCGAAGCTAACAGTCAAATTCGTTCTGGAGTAATTCAATACGAACGTAGAATCAATTTATTAAAACGTTATCCAGAAATGAAAATGATGTTGGAGCGCAGAGGTGGCTCAACGATCAAAACGGATTTGTTTTCACTTTATTTCACAGACACTTCTACATTTTTCGTACCTGCTTTAGACGTTCCTCAAGAACGTGGTATGGGTTGGTTTACGACCACGAATTCATATCAAGAAAACTTAAAAACGCAACAACGATTAATGAAATTAGATTTCCTTGGAAACTTTCTATATGTAGAAGATTCGATTAAATCCATCCCTTGGAAATTTACAGACAATAAACGTAAAATTGCTGGTTATAATTGTCGTAAAGCTGTTTGGCAAAAGAACGATTCTACACGTATTTATGCTTGGTACACTGAAGCGATTTACCCAACTTGTGGACCAGATGGCATTTCTGGATTACCCGGTGCCATTCTAGGTTTAGCCACTGAAGATGGCAGTTTAGTTTACTTTGCTCAATCCATTGAAAGCAAAGAAATTAATTTAGACAACCTTACCCCTCTTTTCAAACGCAAAAAAGCACTTTCCTATATCGAATTCAAGCAAACCGTCAACGATATGATTTCTCAAAATGATAGGTTAAAAGGGTTGTTAAGGAATTTGTTGTGGTATTGATCACCGAATCTGCATGCGCATTTGAAACGTGATTTCACGTTGTTGGTTCACTTTGATTAATTGACTTCCAGAGCCAATAGTTGTTTTGTCCGTATAGATTAAATCTCCGTAGCGTAACCAAAAATCCCATGTACGATTAAGATTATAATGAAGGAGAATGTAATAACGACTTCCTTTATCGTAATACACTTGATTTCCATAAACATACAAAGGATTAGATTC
This sequence comes from Crocinitomicaceae bacterium, assembly GCA_044370735.1. Taxonomy (GTDB): domain Bacteria; phylum Bacteroidota; class Bacteroidia; order Flavobacteriales_D; family Crocinitomicaceae; genus CANHVK01. The sequence goes on from JBILUY010000115.1 coordinate 4,371, forward strand.
ATAACTATAAACGCGAGCATTCCAAGTATCAGTTTGGAAAACAGCATAACGAAGTGTAATGTCCAAGGGTGTTTGTAATGTCTTGTAAATCAAATCTTGTTGAATTAAAGTACCGTTTTGAATACTTTCCGAAGGGGATTTCCATTGAACCAACTCTACCCTACTTCGAATTTGAAACGCTTCATTTAGTTGAACTTGAGCATGTAATCGCAAATTATCTTGTTGCTGGTTTTCCAAGGTTGAAATAGATTCTATCGACGATGAATTTGCTTGCTTGTTGATTTGTCTGTATCGTAAATACACTTGAGTAACTTTGGAAGGTGACCATGAAATTTGCCCCAAATATTCTTGTCCTTTAGAAGGAGCATCCACCTGAAATCGTAACCACGGAAACTGAAATAAATCCATATATCCTTGAAATTGCCATTTGCGATTAGGCGAAATAGTCATACCATAATAAAAACCTTCTTCGTTGGATAAATTGGTTCCTTCAGATACACCCGAATTGTAAAAAGTATAATAACCAGTATCAAACTTTCTGTAAAATAAATTCATCGAAACAAACTGATTAAATGCAATTCCTAATCCTTGAACCAAGGCGTTTTTTTGATTGATAAACGAATGAGAAAGTTCTCCGTATAAAATCAAATTTCTAACCGAATATTTATAATCTATACTACCAGTCAATTGGTGTTTGCCTCGAAAATCGAACTGATTATAAGGTTTTACATCCGGGTAATAATCAACAGAATACAATTGATTTACTAAGGCTGTACCCAATTCAAAATTGCGGATTTTATACCCTAAATTCGCACCTTGAATGTTTTCAGAAAATTGATTACGATTTTCATTTTCTGAGACTGTTCTATGGAATCCAGTAACATCAATGCTTGTTATAATGGAACGATTTTGCAACGAATCAAAAGCAACATTTCCGTCTCTTTTTTTTGAAGATGCAAAAACCAACAAATGCCAATTTTTAAATCCAAAATCGATTGCTCCCCCTCGTAAGAAACGATTTTCATCCGCAGAAACATTGGGTTTAACTCCAATTGGATTGCGAATTAAAGTACCAATATCAGCACTTTTCCCAAAAGCATAATTAGTCCAAAAATTCAATCCTTGTCCAATTTGTACATGATAATCTCCTACAGCGATTGCTCGAACATATTTCCCTCCTTTATAAAAAGCATGCAGGGAGTAAAAATCAAATCCTTTTTTATTCGGCGCTTTAAAATACATTTCTCCTGGATCATTGGAAGCAATCATGCCCACACTAAAATTGGTTCCATATTGATATCGTAATCTTGTATAACTCCCAATGGGTTTACCTTGATATCCTTGAGTTGGATTTTCATTTAACGAATCACTGAAGCCAATAGGTTGATCAATTAGTGGGTCGATACGAGAAATCCACTCAAATTTTCCATCTCGAATTGCATTTTGCCAAGAAAACTGAAAATTAGATACTTTTTCATCCACTTTAACAAAAGGGAGTACTCTTTCAATCGATTGTACATCCCATGAGTTTAAAGTTTGTAATTCATAGATTGTAATTAATTTTCCTTGCTCTTCGATGTGTTTTAACAACTCATTAATTTGAATTTCATTCAGCAATTCTAACGAAAGTAATTGTTCTTTTGTAGCTTGATTTAAATCTAACGGATTTTCAAGATAAAAGTCCCAAGTATCTGTAATGCTTGTTAAATCAGAACTCGCTTTATCATTTCGTTCTAACCAATATTCGATACGTTGTTGAATGACAGGCTCATATTCTTGTGAAAACCCAAAGAATGAAACGAATAAAAAACAAATAAGATGTACCGTTTTCATTATTATTTATTAGCTGAAAAACGATACAAAAATCCAACATGCGGAGTCCAACCAAGTGTTTGTTGCCATTGTGAACCAACATCTACTCTTAATTTCAAAGGTAATTCATACCCAAACCCAAAAGCCAAGGTTCTAGAATTCAATACACCACCTGTTCTGAACCAAAGGTTTTTATAAGCTTCATATTCCAAACCAATTCTATAATTCACATTCGAAATAGATGACTTATCTATGGTAAAATAGGTTTGTAATTGTTTTTGAAATGAATAAGATATACCAAGTTGCATGGTAGTTGGAAAACGTTCCTGATTTAGCGTTGAATGATTTCCACCAAAAGATAAAATTGAGAAACCAAAACTGACTCTTTCATTCATTTTTGCAAACATCCCAATATCCGAAGTAATAACACTATTCGATCCATAATTCTGAATTCTAAGCTGTTGGTGGTTTAAACCAATTCCAATGGATAGTTTGTCATTTAATTTCAACCCATATCCCAAACTCACTTTTTGTTGTCTAAACAAATCTTTTCCAGAAAATTGTCCTCCAAATGAAATCCCCCCTTTTTTCAACGGTAATACTCCAACTAATGCTTGCTGTTGAAACTCATTAATCAAATAAGGGATAGAAAAACTGGTAGCAATTTGAATTTCGTTGATTTCTGATATTAATCCCACATTATTCGTAACGGAGTAAGCATCTTTTAAAGTAGTGGAATTCCCTCCTAAAGACAGTGCTCTTGGTCCTAATACGTTTTGAGAATAACTCGTAGATACAATGATAAAAAACGCAATAAAAGTTGCTACTTTACTGAAATTCATTCCACAAAATTAAAAACTTTTTCTACCTCATCGATCAATCACAGTTGTTTTCTAAAGTAATTAGAGTAAGAGAAATGTTATTTTGTTGAACTTGAATTTCCACTTCTACTTTTAAAGTTTCTATTGTTCGGCTTTTTACTTTTCGGTTTTGACTGATTGCTATTTTGCCTTTCAAAACGTTTTGGTTTTTCTTGTTTATCAGATTTTAACACTTCAAACACCTCCATAGGAAAGAAATGAGCATCGTTAACATTGATTTTTAACTGAATCAATTTCTCAATGTCTTTCAAGTATTCTTTTTCTTCAAAATCACAAAACGAAATCGCTTTACCTGCATTTCCTGCTCGACCCGTACGACCAATACGGTGAACATACGTTTCTGGAATATTAGGTAACTCATAATTTACTACAAATGCAAGTTCTTCAATATCAATTCCACGTGCTGCAATATCGGTAGCAACTAATACACGTATATCACCCGTTTTAAAGTTTGACAACGCTTTTTGTCTCGCGTTTTGAGATTTATTACCGTGAATAGACGCTGCTTTAATTTTACTTTTTTCTAAAAAACGAACCACTCGATCCGCTCCATGTTTTGTTCTCGTAAACACCAATGCCGCTTTAATCGATGTATCTTGAAGCACATCCACCAATAAAGCGCTTTTATTCTTTTTGTCTACGAAATAAACTTCTTGTGTAATAATTTCTGCTGTAGATGAAACAGGTGTAACTTCTACCCTTTCAGGATCTGTCAAAATTGAAGAAGCTAATTGCACAATCGCTGGTGGCATGGTCGCAGAGAAAAACAACGATTGTCTTTTATCTGGAATGATTTTTAAAATTTTCTTCACATCATTCACAAAGCCCATATCCAACATACGATCTGCTTCGTCTAGTACAAAAAACTGTAATTGATTTAATTTAATAAAACCTTGTCCAACTAAATCTAATAATCTTCCTGGAGTTGCTACTAACACATCTACCCCATTTCGCAATGCATTTATTTGTGGATTTTGATTCACCCCACCAAATATAACTGTATGTCTAATTTTTAAATGACGACCATAGCTTGCAAAACTTTCCCCTATTTGTATCGCTAATTCACGTGTTGGAGTAACGATTAACGCTTTAATCCCTTTTTCTCTGGGCTGAGCACTTAGCATTTGAATGATTGGAATCGCAAATGCAGCTGTTTTTCCTGTTCCTGTTTGAGCACAACCTAATAAATCTGTTCCTTTTAGGATGATTGGAATGGCATTTTCCTGAATTTGTGTTGGGTTGGTATATCCTTCTTCGTTTAAAGCCTGAAGTATCGGCTCGACTAATTGTAATTCGTTAAATGTCATAGAATAAATTAAGCAATCATTATAAAGTTAATCGATT
>JBILUY010000116.1:0-8374 GCA_044370735.1 Crocinitomicaceae bacterium
ACCAGGTTGTTACCGTGATGTAAAAGATACCACTGTTGTGGCACAATTTAAAATGGTGGATGCATCTTCTTCCCCCTTCGGAGGGTCCCGAAAGCTTTCGGGAGAGGGGGAGGATATCCATTTTTTGGCATGGACGACAACCCCTTGGACCTTGCCATCAAACACTGCATTGTGTGTAGGACCAAAAATTGAATATGTATTGGTAAAATCATTCAACCAATATACTTTCCAACCAATCAACGTAATTCTTGCGAAAAACTTGGTGGGATACCAATTTGGCAAAGGATTTAAAGCGGTTGAAACGGAAGCAGAATTAGCATCTTACAACCAAGGAGATAAAACCATTCCTTTCTTCGTTGCTGGAGAATGTTTGGGAACAGATTTAGTTGGAATTAAATACGAACAATTATTACCATTCGTACTTCCTGCTGAAAAACCAGAAGAAGCATTCAGAGTAATTAGTGGTGATTTCGTTACTACTTCAGACGGTACAGGTATCGTACACATTGCCCCTACTTTCGGTGCGGACGATGCGCGCGTTGCTGCAGATGCAGGTGTACCTGGAATGTTAGTGAATGATGGAAAAGGAAATTTAGTTCCGTTAGTTGATTTACAAGGAAAATTCAGAGCTGAAGTAGGACCTTTCGGTGGTATGTACGTGAAAAACGAATACTACAACGACGGAGAAGCACCTGAAAGATCAGCAGATGTTCAAATCGCTATCTTGCTAAAAGAAGAGAATAAAGCGTTCGCGGTTGCTAAATATGAACACAGTTATCCGCATTGTTGGAGAACTGACAAGCCTGTATTATACTATCCGTTAGACTCTTGGTTTATCAAAGCGACTGCTGCGAGAGAGAGAATGATGGAATTAAATAACACCATTAACTGGAAACCAGAATCAACAGGTTCAGGTCGTTTTGGAAAATGGTTAGAAAACTTAAATGATTGGAATTTATCTCGTTCTCGTTACTGGGGTATTCCAATTCCAATTTGGTCAACCAAAGATGGAGATGAGCGTATCATTATTTCTTCCGTAGAAGAATTGAAAAATGCGTGTGATAAATCAGTAGCAGCAGGATTGATGGATAAAAATCCATTAGAAGCATACACGATTGGGGATATGTCTGATGAAAACTATGCTAAAATAGACCTACACAAACATTATGTAGATCAAATCGTATTGGTTTCTGATTCTGGTAAACCAATGTATCGTGAGGCTGACTTAATTGACGTATGGTTTGATTCAGGTTCTATGCCTTATGCACAATGGCACTACCCTTTTGAAAACAAAGATTACATTGACAACTTAACAAACTATCCTGCAGATTTCATCGCTGAAGGTGTGGATCAAACACGTGGTTGGTTCTACACACTTCACGCAATCGCAACGATGGTGTTTGATAAAGTTGCATACAAAAACGTAATTTCTAACGGATTGGTATTAGACAAAAACGGACAAAAAATGTCGAAACGTTTAGGAAATGCTATCGATCCTTTTACAACATTAGAAAAATACGGTCCTGATGCAACTCGTTGGTATATGATTACCAATGCACAACCTTGGGATAACTTAAAATTCGATTTAGACGGTATCACTGAAGTACAACGTAAATTCTTCGGAACGTTATACAATACGTATTCATTCTTCGCTTTATATGCAAACATTGATGGTTTCAACTACAGTGAGCAAGATATTGCATTGAAAGACAGACCAGAAATCGACCGTTGGATTCTTTCTCAATTGCATTCATTAATCAAAAATGTAGATGATTCGTTTGAGCAATATGAACCAACCAAAGCAGGTCGTTTGATTCAAGATTTCGTAACAGACCAATTATCAAACTGGTATGTACGTTTATGTAGAAGACGTTTCTGGAAAAGTGAAGATTCTCAAGATAAATTATCTGCTTATCAAACGCTTTATACGTGTTTGGAAACAGTGGCTATTCTTGGAGCACCAATTGCACCATTCTTTATGGATCAATTGTTTACAGACTTAAATAACATTACTAAACGTCACGATGTAATTTCCGTACATTTAGCTGACTTCCCGAAATTAGACACTGCGATTATCGACGAAGCATTAGAAGCACAAATGGAAATTGCACAACGCGTTTCTTCGTTGGTGTTAGGAATTCGTAAAAAAGAGAAAATACGCGTAAGACAACCATTACAAACAATTATGGTTCCAACGTTAAACCAAACGTTCTCTGAAAACATTCTTCACGTAAAAGACCTAATCTTATCGGAAGTAAACGTGAAAGAATTACGTTTATTAGAAGAAGGAAGTGGTGTATTAGTAAAAAGCATCAAACCTAATTTCAAAACGATCGGACCAAAATACGGTAAACAAATGAAAGCTATTGCGGCTATGGTAAGTGGTTTCACAAACGATGATATTGCCGCTGTAGAGAAAAATGGTGGATGGAACGGAGAAATAGAAGGAACTGCAATCGCCTTGGATTTGAATGATTTCGAGATTTTAGCACAAGATATCCCTGGATGGTTGGTAAGTACTGAAGGAAACATTACAGTTGCTTTAGACATCACTATCACTGAAGAATTGAAAGCAGAAGGAATTGCTCGTGAGTTAGTAAACCGAGTACAAAATTTACGCAAAGATTCAGGTTTAGAGGTTACAGATAAAATCCGTTTAACGGTGGAATGTGCTGCTGAAATACAATCAGCAATCGCTCAAAACGAAGGGTACGTTTGCAACGAAGTATTAGCAACAGAAATCACTTTCGGTTCATTAGGAGACGACGCTCTTTTAGTAGATTTAGTGGAAGAAGGCGACGCTAAAATCGGCTTGGTAAGAAGTTAGTAATCAAGATAAAATGAAAAGAATGGTCGTGAGTTTCACGGCCATTTTTTTGTTTAACAACTTAATTTAGAACAGTAGAAAAATTTAACTAACGCAAATTTTGCGACAGTTGACCAATTAATCCACTATTTCACCTCAATATCACACCATCCTTCATTTCAATGATGCGATCACTTTTATGAGCGAATTCATCATCGTGTGTTACAGCAATAATTGTTTGTCCGTAGGAACGTGTTAATTCTTGGAAAATATCAAAAACGATGTCAGTGTTTTTACTGTCCAAATTTCCTGTAGGTTCATCACCCATAATAATCAACGGATCATTAATTAAAGCGCGTGCTATGGCTACACGTTGTTGTTGACCACCAGAAAGTTTACTCGCCGGTTTTAATGCTTGGTCGTGTAATCCCAACATTTTTAATTTCTCATACGCCTTTGCTTCGATTTCTTGCTCGCTCAATTTACCCAATTTAATTGCCGGTATCATAACGTTTTCCAAACAACTGAATTCTGCTAATAAATAGTGAAACTGAAAAACAAAACCAATCTTTTCATTACGAATTTCAGCCAATTGATCCTTACTTAACCCTGTTGTCAACTGATTATCGATGAATAAATTTCCAGAATAATCAGTATCCATTGTAGATAAAATATACAATAACGTTGACTTTCCACTTCCTGACTTTCCAATCATTGAAAGAAACTCTCCTTTTTTTACATCAAATGCAACCTCTTTTAATACCTGAAATTCAACCGGATCATAAAAGAATTTATTAATGTTTTCTGTCTTTAAAATAGTTTCCATAGTTACTTTCTAAAAATATCAACGGGATCAATTTTAGCCGCTTTACGTGCAGGAATGTAACCTGCAAAAAATGTTATCACTAATCCGATTACTACCCCTTGAATAAATTTCTTTACTTCATAATCTACCGGGAAATACCCTATATCTCCACCGAGATAAACTCTTTTGAGTAGTGTAATTAAAATAATTGCCATCAATACTCCTGCAATCACTCCCATTGCACCAATAGTCAATGCTTGTGTCACAAAAATTTTAACAACATCTTTCCCTTTAAATCCCATTGCTTTTAAAATTGCAATATCATTAATTTTAGAGGATACCGTCATATTTAAGATATTATAAATACCAAAACCTGCTACCAACAAAATAGTCGTTGACACAAACAAAATGATCAATTTACGCATCTTGTTTGTTGCCATTAATGTTTCATTGGCTTGTTTCCATCCTTCTGCTTTATACCCAGTTAAAAAAGTTAATTCTTTGGCAACCTCTTCTGCTTTTTCTGGATCTTTTATATTTACATTGATGTCTGTTATGTAAGAAGTTCCCTCTTTCAATAATTGTTGCGCAGATGGCAAATTAATGTAGGATTTACTTTTATCAATTACAGAGTTATTTGTCTTAAAAATTCCAACAATTTTAAATGTACGATTGACCCCTTTTGAAGAGGTTAGATTGACATTATCATTTATCGTTAAATTCATTTTCTCTGCAATACCTGAACCTATCACAATCGCATTCGGATTTGATTTTAATACATCAAAGGAACCCTCAACCATAAAGGAATTAATATCATACATCAATGCAGCCTCATCAGGTTTTATACCAACGGATAAACCTGAAATTTGAGATTTACCATTGTTATAAAAAACATTTGCGTTTACTTGAGGTGTAACTACTACCACTTCTTTTTGAGTAGAAATGATTTCCTGAACTTTAGTAGGATTGAGAATGGTGTTATTATTAGGAACAATCTTAGGATTGATGATTACGTAATTTTCTTTCTTTGATTTTGAAAGGACCTTACTAATCTCATCATCTTTAAAAACCCGTATATGTGAAGTGCTTCTGAAAATGGACGTGTTTGAACTACGATCAAAGCCGACAAGTAAACTATTCATAAAAATATACACAGACATTCCTAGCAACACTCCCATTACTGCAACTGTAGTCAGTTTTTTATTTGAGAAGATGTATTTTTTAGCAATTCGCGTATTAATATCTTGTGCCATTGTTAATGTTTTAAGGGTAATAAAACATCTGATAATGTTAAACCTGAAACTACTTCAACATATTCCGTGGAAACAATTCCAGTTTTGATTTTATGCGCTTCATCTTTCCCTTTTAAACGAACTGTATTTCCGAAGCCGACATAAGATCTAGGAATTAAAATGACATTTGATTTTTTACCAATCAACACATTGGCTTCTAACTGAACACCAAATAAAGAAGTATTCATTGTTTCATCAAATTTCACTTTACAAAGGAATGATTGTGATTGTATATCAAAGGCTGCTAATATTTCGGATATTTTTCCTTGATAAATTTTCTTTTTGTTAGAGTTTAATTGAATAAATACCTTTTGACCAAGTTTGATTTTTTCAATATTATTTTCGTCAACATTGAGTATCGCTTCCATTTTATTTTGATTAGCAACAGTTGCAATAACATCCCCTTTTTTAACGAAATCTCCTGCAGACTTAAATTTTTTAATCACTGTACCTGCCTCTGTTGCTCGTAATTGATTATAGTTTTCTAAAACATCAAAATTTTCAGCCTGTCCTTGACTTACAATTTGTTGTTGTTTAGCCTGTTGCTTTAAAAACGCTAATTGTTTTTGTAACGCTTTTAGATTTGCTAATGAGTTTTTAGTCGTTAATTCAACATTTTCTAATTCAATTTTTGCTATACTTTGATTTGCATATAATCGTTGATATCTTTCTAATTGAATTTTATCTTGTTCGTATTTATTTTCTGCAATTTGTATGTTTTGAAGCATTTGTTGCAAATTGGGAGCAGATAAATTCACATTTTCATTCGAAATAAGCAATTGTTCTTTTGCCGATTTTTTATTTATTCTATTAGATGGATTGTCAATAAATGCTAACTTTTTTCCTTTTGAAACTTGGTCTCCAATCTCAAAATTGACATCCGTTAAAACTCCATCTGTTTGAGCCGTTATGTTATAAGCATCATCCCAAGATAGTTCTCCCGAAGCAAAAACTAATTCGCTGATATCTTTACGAATGGGCTGAATTTCCTCGTGATTAGAACAAGAAAAAACACTAAATACAAGTCCAATAATTATAAGTTTCTTCATATTAATATTCATTAAAAATTTCAATTTTTGTTTTTGTAAATCCAAGTGAAGCAATAGCACTCAACACATTCATTTGGCTCGTTATATATTCATTTTGTGCTGTAAGCAATTTTTCAATTGGTAAAATATTTTCTTGATATTGGTTGCTATACTTTTGAAAATTTTCTTGTTTTAACGATGATATATGTTGCAGATTAGCAACTTGTTTTGACCATTTTTCAACCTCCAAAATCAATTGTTCGTTTTGATTTTTATTTTCTATAATGCTATGATCGTAGTTTAATTGAGCAAGTTTTAACTGGATTAACTTTGTTCCTTTTAACGTCTCTTTTTGTATCGTTGTTGGAAAATCATAACTTACTTTCAATCCTATGTAATTGAATTTTATATTATTTGAATTGGTGCCATAGGCTCTATCATTACTTAAATTTTGCCAATTGTAGGATGAAATAAAGGAGACAACAGGAAGATGTTGTAAATAAATGGATTTCATTTCCTGCTTTGTCATTAAAAAATTCAAGCGAGCATTTTCTACTGATAATTGATTTTTAACTTCATTAGCACTGATACTTTTTTCAAAATCCCATAGTGATTGTGTTAATGTTGGGACAACTTTCCCTTCAAAAAGTGTAGATAAAAGAGTATACTGAATTTTCAAATTCACTTCCGCTTGTTCAATTTTATCTTGAATATTTATCAAATTAATCTCGGCATCATTTACATCTTGTTTGCGAATTAATCCTTCTTTAAATTTTGCTGAAACTACTGTAACCAACTTCGAAGCAATTTCTAAATTTGCTTTTAATAATTCTTGTTGTGCATTCAAGGTCAGAATATTAAAATAAATACCATTTACTTTCTCTAATAAATTTTGAGTTGCAATTTTTTGCTGATTTAACGCTAATTCTTTGGATAAACTTGCTGTTTTGATTTGTGCTAAATTCCCCAAGTTTAAAATATCAAATTGTGGTTGTATTGAAAATGTGGAAACATATTGCTGACCGATAGTTACCTCTTTATACATTCCAGCAGGCAAACCAAATGCTTGACCTGGTAAAAAACTTACTTGTTGATTTAAGTTATTTATCGTTTGATACGTGGAAGGAATTCTTGGATTAAATGCAGAGATAATGGCTGACTTCTTCATTACATCCGCAAGATTGATTTGTAATGCTGAATTTTCTTTGAGATTGTTTTTAGTCAATAGTTCAGAAAACAAGGATTTAGGATTTGTAAAATCTTTTTTTTCTTGTGCGACCAATGTATGGAACACAAAAAGTAAAACAAGTAGAACTAAATTTTTCATAGATTTATTTATTGGTTTTCAATAAATTCAGCACATTTGACAAATGTCTTTCTCCTTCTTGGATTAAATCAAATTTGAATTGGTTCATTTTCCACTTCAAAAGCAATAATCGGTTAGACCCCATAATTATATGTGCCATATCTTCCGGAGACATTGTATTAACGATTAATTTACTTTGCTGACTTTCCGATAACAAGGGAACCAAAAATTTCATTCTCGTCGCCATAACATTTTTAACTGCAGAAGCAATCTGTTCACTTTCTTCCATCAACCCTTCTGAAAAAACAATGATTGCGTAATAAGGATGTTCAACAAAAAACTGATATTGATTTAAAAACAACGATTTTATTTTGTCCATCTCATTATCTCCTTTCGTTTCGCTGTAAAATTCTTCCATCAACGTAGCAAAATAGTCTAACATGGTTACTAAAATTTCCTCTTTGTTTTTAAAATGTCTATACAACGCACTTTCAGAAAAATTCATTTCTTGCGCTAATCTTTTAGTAGTCAATCCTTGCACACCACTACTTGTCAGTATCTTAGCAGCAACTTCAATAATCTCAGATTGTCTTTTTGTGATATTCATACTGCAAATATACAAAAGTTAGTGAATACTCACTTACAATTAAAGTCAAAATGTATTAACAAAAAAAGAGACTTATACTTTTACCAAATTTTAACACCTTCCAAAAATTTTAATTTGTACATTAGTAACATGTTAAAGCGTTTACTACATAGTGTCATCGTACTTCTGTATTTTGTTGTAGCAACAGGATTTACAGTGAATGTGCACTATTGTGGAGATAAACTTGAAAATGTTTCTCTGTTTTCGAAGAAATCGTGTTGTGATGAAGACATGTCTGAAAGCGGATGTTGTAAAGACGAGGTAAAATCATTTAACATAAAAGACAAACATATTGGAGAAGACCAATCTGATTTATCTTTCAATTCATTTGTAATATTTCCTGCTAAAATTAAAAGCGAATTTGCATTTAATTATATTCAACAAGAAATCTATTTCAAAAAGGGATATTACCCTCCTCCACTCTTTAGTAATTATCCATCTATACATCTCAAAAATCGTGTGCTAATCATTTGATTTAAGGTAAATCTACC
>JBILUY010000117.1:0-8342 GCA_044370735.1 Crocinitomicaceae bacterium
ATGATGGAGAAAATAATTTTTCATATTTAATTTCTTCTGCCTTTGTTTTAAAAGACGGTACTTTATTTAGGGTTAAGTCATTTAAATATGAATTAGTATCTAATAAACAACAATTTTCAGCAAAAAAAAGAGGTGATTCTCCACAAAATTCGGTTTTATCAGATGAAAAAAGTAAGTGGTTTAAATTTTCAGTTACAGAAGCTGGTTTTTATAAAATCTCTTATGACCAATTGTTTGATTTAGGACTTGATCCTTCTAAAATTGGTTTTTCTGCTTTTCATATATATGGAAATTCTACAGGTAGATTACCAGAGTTAAATTCAAAATATAAAGATGTTGATTTAATTCAAAATACTGTCATGTATGTTGGAAGTGAAGATGGTATTTTTAATGAAAATGATGGGATTGTATTTTATTCGTCTGGTCCGAATCAAATTGTGTATAATTCTTCAGATAGTTTATTTTATAGAGATTTGAATTGTTATAGTGATTATTCATCTTATTTTTTAAGAGTTTCATCTAATGTTTCTCCAAAGATAATAGATATTGAAGATTATTCTTCTCAAAATCAACTTGTAAATAGTCTATATACAGATGTTTATGATATTTACGAAAAAGAAGATACATCTTTAGTATTTGCTGGAAAAAGATGGTATGGAGAAATGTTTGATTATGTAAAAAAACAAGATTTTATTTTTTCAAAATTTTCTAATTTGTCAACAGATATTAATATCAAAATTTCAGGTGCAACTAATGCCAGAACAAGTGGTAGTAAAGTAAACTTATTTTTGGATGATCAATTTGTTGGTTCTTTTATGTTAGGATTGGTATCAAGTGAATTTTTAAGGGTAGAAAAACAGTTTTCACTTTCTTCAATAAATAGTTTTAAAAAGATAAGTTTAGAGTTAGTTAGAAATAATACAGATACAAAGTTTTTCCTGGATAAAATAGAAGTAAATGGCAGGATGTTATTTAATTATGCTGATCCAAATTCTTTTTTTACAGATAAACGCTTAGTTGGAAAGGGATTTTTTAAATATTCTTTTGAAAAAATAAATTCAAACCATTTAATCTTAGATGTTACTAATCCTACCACTCCTTCTATCATAAAACACACCATAGACAATTACGAAGAGTATTTTATAGATTCGATGCAGCAATTAAAAAGATATTCAATTTTAGATTTTACAAAAGTTAAAAAAATTTCAACCAATATAAATTCAATTTCGAATCAAAATCTTCATGCGATGGATAAAATTGATATGATTATAGTATCTCCGGAACGATTTTTATCCAAAGCAACAATTTTAAAAAATCTTCATGAAAAAGAAGGGTTAAGAGTTGAAGTTGTTACAGACGTGCAAGTATATAATGAATTTTCTTCTGGAGATATGGATCCTACAGCAATCAAGCAATTTGCTAAATGTGTTTATGATAAAAATAGAAATAATCCTACAGATAGATTAAAGTATTTATTATTGTTTGGAGATGGAACTTTTGATTATAAAAATAGAATTAAAGGAAATAACAATTGGATACCAACCTATCAGTTTGATAGTTCCGAAGAGTTTTTAAACGCTATGGTTTCAGATGATTATTTTGGTATGATGGATGATAATGAAGCGATTAATGGTGTTGATTTACTAGATATAGCTGTTGGAAGGATGATAATTTCGACTGAAGATCAAGCAGATCAAATGATTGATAAAATTACAACCTATTTATCTCAAGATAATAAAACAGATTGGCGTTCAAAGGTTGTCCTAATCGCAGATGATGAAGAAGGTGGATATTTTATAAATAATGATGCAGAACCTCAATCTGAATATTTAAAAGAAAATCATCCGGAAATAAATGTTTTAAAGTTATACTCAGATGCTTTTCAGCAGGTTACTACTGCGGGAGGAGAAAGGTTTCCTAATTTAAATACTACAATTGATAATCAGTTTTTTAATGGGGCTTTGGTGGTGAGTTATGTCGGTCACGGAGGACCTTCAGGAGCCGCTGAAGAACGAATACTATCAATTGATCAGATTTCTAAATATCAAAATATAGAAAAGCTACCTCTATTCATGTCATCTACCTGTGAATTTACTAAATATGATGATCCAACAAGAGTGAGTGCTGGTGAGGTTATGTATTTAAATCCAAAAGGAGGAGCCATCGCTTTGATGACCACAACTAGACCTGTTTTTTTTGGTGTAAATACCATTTCAGGTAATGCATTTTATAAAAATGTCTTATTGTTTGATTCAATAACGAATGAGTCGTTAACCTTTGGGGAAATTTTTAGAAGAACCAAAAATCAATCAGGTACAAGTTCAAACAGAAGAAGTTTTACGCTTATTGGTGATCCAGCATTAAGAATTAATTATCCAAATTATAAGGTTTATATAGACTCGATAAATGGAAAGAAAATATCTGATTTTAAAGACACTTTAAAAGCATTGTCTGTTGTTAGTATTTCAGGACATGTTGAGGATCGATTTGGTAATAAAGTAAAGGAAAAAGGGAATGTGATTTTAACATTTTATGATAAACCCAATTCAAATAAAACGTTAGGACAAAATATTGATTCGCCTATCATAGATTTTAAGAATCAAAATTCTTTACTTTTTAAGGGGAGTGCATCTATATCCAATGGACAGTTTTCTCAAACTTTTATTTTACCAAAAGATACTGATCTTAATTTCGGGTTTGGTAAAATATCTACCGTTTCTTATATGGAAAATAAGATTGGGATAGGATATTTAGATACGTTACTTGTTGGTGGTATTTCATCAACTCAAACAAAAGATACACTTGGTCCAAATATTCAACTGAGTTTAGATTCATTAAAAATCATTGAGAATGGATCCTTTTCAAAAGCTTCAACTTTGTATGCATCCATTTTTGATGAATCAGGAGTAAATATCTCAGGTTCGGGAATCGGCCATCAAATTAGTTTGGTTATAGACGATAATGTAACAAATACGATTGATTTAAATGCATATTATTCAGCTGATATTAATACTTACAAAAGCGGTAAAATTACATATCCATTAAATAATTTGTCAGCTGGAAAGCATAAATTAAGGTTGAAAGCATGGGATGTTTTTAATAATTCGTCGGAAAAAGAATTAGACATTAATATAGTTTCGAAAGAAGATTCTGAAATGTATAAATTATTTAATTTTCCCAATCCATTTTCAACAAAGACTACCTTTTATATTGGTACAAATTTGAAAAATTCAATACAATCGATTCAGCTTGAAATTTATACGATTTCAGGTAAAATTGTAAAACAAGTTAAATTAGAAAATAATAATTTAAGATCGAATGTCGAAGCAATTTATGAATGGGATGGATGTGATGATTTTGGAGATAAATTAGCTAAAGGAGTATATATTTATAGAATTACAACCATAGATGACACTGGTAAAAAAGAGTCAAAAGTCGAAAAACTAGTTATTTTTTAGAATATACATAATAAACTTACTATTTATACGTTTATATTTGTCAAATTCAATTTCACACATGAAAAAAATATTTTTTGGGTTATTATTTGGAATCCCTGTTTTGATAAATGCTCAAACAACAAATCAACAAGTGAATTCAGCTTTACAAATGAATTCGATTACAACTACAATGCCTTTTTTGAATATTAATCCTGATACAAGATCTGGAGGTATTGGAGATGCTGGTACAGCTTTATCACCTACTTCATTTTCTTCCTTTTGGAACACGGCAGGTATTGTTTTTTCTGAGAAAGATAACGAAGTTGGTATAGCGTTTATTCCTTGGTTAAGACAGCTTAATTTAACTGATATGAATTTGTCGTATTTGTCAGGGTATAAAAGGTTTGGTGATAGACAGGCTTTTACAGCTGGTTTAAGATATTTTAGTTTAGGTACTATTACTTTTACAAATGACAAAGGTGATAAATTGAGAGATGATAAACCTTCGGAATTTGAATTGTTAGGTGGATATTCATTTAAATTGACTGATCATTTTAGTATTGGCTTAAATGGTAAATTCGTATATTCTAATTTAACTGGAGGGCAAATTGTTGCTGGAGCCCAAACAAAGGCAGGTATCGCTGGAGGAGCAGATATTTCAATGATGTATCATAATAAGGATTTAAGAATTTCAGGGAAAAATGCGATTTATAATTTTGGATTAACTATAAATAATATTGCAAATAAGGTATCTTATTCAACGAATGGACAGGGAGATTTTGTTCCAATAAATTTAAAGATAGGGAATGCGTTGACAACTGAAATAGATGATTACAATTCTTTAACAGTTAGTTTAGATTTACAGAAATTGCTCGTACCAACACCTCCAATTTACAATGCTACTCGTAGTACAATTTTAGCTGGTAAAAGCAACAATGTAGGTGTGGTATCTGGAATGATACAATCTTTTTATGATGCCCCAGGTCAAATTGCGATGAATGGTTCAGATACATTGTTTAATAGTGATGGTACTGCACAAATTGTAAAGGGGTCTAAATTTAAAGAAGAACTAAGAGAGATTAATATAGGTACAGGGGTAGAGTATGATTATAACAAAACTTTCGCTGTAAGAGGTGGGTATTTTTATGAAAGTGCAACCAAAGGAAATAGACAGTTTTTTACATTCGGTGTTGGGTTAAAATACCAAATGTTACAGATTGATTTATCGTATATTGCTACTGTTCAAAGAAATAATCCTTTAGCAAATACAATTAGATATTCTGTTAGGTTTAATTTAGGAGGAAATAGCGAAGAGTAATGAATATTCGAATAGGATTTGGTGTAGATGTTCACCGTTTAGCAGATGGATTACCATTAATCATAGGTGGGGTAAACATACCTTCAGATTTTGGATCTGTTGGTCATTCTGATGCAGATGTTTTGTTACATGCTATATGTGATGCTATTTTAGGTGCTGCTAATCTTAGAGATATTGGTTATCATTTTTCAGATAAAGATCCTAAATATAAAGGTATAGATAGTCGAATCTTACTAAAAGATTCGTATGCTTTGGTCAAAGAAAAAGGCTATTCAGTGGTTAATTTAGATTGTACTGTGATTTTAGAAAAACCCAAAGTAAATCCTCATGTTCTTGCAATGCAAAAAATAATTGCGGAAATTTTAGAGATTGAAGAGGATTGTGTTTCAATTAAAGCAACAACTCACGAGAAAGTTGATTCTTTTGGAGAGTCTAAGGCGGTTAAATCATACGCTGTCGCATTGATACAAAAGTAATCTAACGTTTGATTATTATTGTTTGCCCTAAAGACAGATTGTCGTTTTTAAGTCCGTTCCAAGTTTTAATATCGCTCACCTTTACATTGTATTTTTCAGCAATATAGGATAAGTTATCTCCACTTTTAACTTTATATACGATGTTTTTGGGTTTAGCTGGTTTTGCAACTGCTTTAGGTTTTACAACTGGTTTTGAAATCGTGTCAGAAACTATTTTTACAGCTAATGTATCATGGTCAAGAATTTGATGTTGTCTTTCTCTTGCTATTTCGTAGTTTTTCTTTGTTGATTTAGAATTTTTAGTTGTTTGCACTGTTTTTTTTGAGTTTTCTATTATTACCAAAGTTGAGTCATTAAAGTCTTCAAACAGTTCAACTTTAATGTTTTTGTTTTTTAGAGTGTTTTTTGTAGTAGGTTTATTTTCATTGGTTTGAACTTTGTTTTGGTTTGATTCGATAGATGGGTTGTTATTATTTGTAGAATTTTGAGAAGTGTCATTTTTAGGTCTAAAAATGTCGGCAGTTGTTTTTGGTTGATTTAAATTTGTTGAATCAATGTTAGAATGTGTGTTAATTTGAGGTGTATTAATCAATGTTGTATCTACATTTTTTGTGTAAATTGAATCAACTTTTATTGTCGTTTTTTCATTAATTAATGATAAGTTTTTCGGTTTTGAAATAGAATCTTTAATTATTATCCCATCGCTAAATGTCGTTGTTGTTACAGATAATGTGCTGTCTTGAATGATGATTTGTTTTTGAAAATTTACATTAGAGATAGTATCTTTTTTTTCTTTTTGAACTTCCGTTAATTCCCTATTTGATAAAGTAGTTAAATTTTTCGCTAACGTATCAGAATGTGTTACATCGATCTTTCTTGGAGCGTTTGTAATGATTAATTCATTTTCTAAAGATTGATTAATAAAGTATTTTTTTGTGTTTTCAATAGCTTCAAAGAAAAGCTCACCTTTAATACGGTATCCGATATTTGAAAGGTGTATCATATCATTTTTAGCAAGCCCTTGGTTTAACCAAGTTTTTAAAGAACCTTTACCTCCACTAATAGAGAACCAATCCCAATAGGCAACCTCGGTTTCTTTGGCTATTTTTTTCAATAATTCACTGTATTGCGCTGTTGCATTTAAATTTTTTTGTTTGTAGTATAAATCTTGAGTTGAAAATAAAACAATGGATACTAAAGGACTAGTTTTTCTAATCAAAGAGATAATTTTTTTAATGTCAGTTTCAAGATTTGGTTTTATACTATCTGAATATAAAAAGTCATTGGTTCCAAAATCTAACACAACTAAATCTGGAGAAATTCTATTTAGATGAGAATTAAAGTTGTCTATAGTTAATAATGAGTTAAATTTTGCTCCACCTACACCTGAGGTATAATATATAATCCCTTTATTTTCTGTGTTTAATAATTCAAAACCATGAAGGGTAAATTGATTTTGGTATGATTGTGATTTTAAACACTTAAATGTTATTGTATTAGATATAGATGGTAAAGTAAAGGTAACCACTCCATTTTGATAATCTACGCTATTAGAAAAAACATCAATTGTTGAAGATTTCCCATCCGTTTCAACAATGATGTCATAACTTAAAGAATCGTTTTCACAAAAAAGCTTTAAAAGTGTATTGTTGGATGGAATTTTAGCATTAAATGTAATCGTAAAACTAGCAATTGAATCGCTTGTTTTTGAAGTCATACCAAGAATTCCAATTGGGATATCTTTAGCTGGTTTGGTTGATTTTGTATACGTCCAATTTCCGGCATGTTTTGTAGAATAATGTATAGAAGAATATGTTTTAGCAGTAGAATATGGGAAAACCAATCCTCTTCCACCATTTCCATATTTTTTTTGGAGCAAAATTCTAGTTTCATTAGTAGGAATCTCTGATTGAATATGGGAATCTCCAAAGTGAATAATGGAAACTTTATTTTTTTTGCTGTTATTTAGTGCATCATAAAAACTTGAAAGGCTATTTTTTGAATAGAACTGTAAATAATTCAACGAAGGAGAATACCAAGGATAAGAATTAGAATCAATTTCTATGTTGTCTTGAGCGTAGTTATAAAAACTTACAAATAGTATATAAACAATAAGTTGAAAGTACTTCATCTAAAAAAGGTAAAAACTTTAATACTTACAAATTTAATCTGTTTAAACTACTTAATCATTTTATAAAACAATCATTTGTCCACAAAAGCGAATAAAATGTTAATAATTGAAAAAAATGTTAATCAAAAAAGCAGTTTAAATAAGTTTTGATTTACACTTTATACTATTTTTGAGCAACTAAAATTTAAATTTTAAAAAATGAAAAAAGTATTGTTATTTGGTTTAGGAGTAATTGCTTCTATTTCTGTTTTAACTAGCTGTAAAAAAGATGAGTTAGCCGCTCCAACAGTTAGTTTTCAAAATGCAAAAACTACTTATGTAGCTGAGAGTGTAAACGATACAGTTTACGAAACAACTATTACAATAGATGCACCAGCAAAATTAGAAACTATTAAAGTTTTTAAAGTAACTGATTCTGGTAAAACAACAGAGAGAATTATTACTGATTTTACAAGCTCAACTCAGCATGTTTTCCAATATAAATTCAGAGCAGGAAAATATGAAATTGAAGCTACAGATAAAGATAATCAAACATCTTCTGCTTATTTTACATTTACTGCATATACAGCTCCTGCTGGTGAAATTGTTTCTTACGCTACAAAGATAATGGGAGCACAATATAACAACGGTGTTGGTAGTTTCTTATCGACTTCTAATGGTACTGTTTATGGTAAAGCAGATGCAAAAACGAATGCAACTTTAGTTGATTTTGTATATTCATATAGAGGTGGTAATTATTTAGCGTTTTTAGCAGCTCCATCGGATGCATTATTAGATGCTACATTAAATATCAAAGCTGAAAATTGGTCAACTTACAATTCTACAAAATTTAAATTAAGTGCTTTAACTACGACTGAATTTGATGCAATTACAGATGATTCTAAATTTTCTGCTGTAACTGGTTTAACAGAAACTAATGTATTAAACTTACAAGTTGGTAATGTTGTTTATTTCAAAACTGCAGCTGGTAAACTTGGGGT
>JBILUY010000173.1:0-5419 GCA_044370735.1 Crocinitomicaceae bacterium
AAAGGCAGAAGAAACTCAATTATTTTACTTAAAAACGATTTCTAATTCAGTTTCAGAAGGCATTAAAAAATATGAAAATGCTACCCCAGAACTAAATGGCAAGGTACTTCATTCACAATTCAGATTAAACGACACTGTTTTTATGGCAATGGATGGACCTGGAGAACATCATTTTACTTTTAGCCCAGCAACATCTTTTGTTATTGAATGTGAAACACAGGAAGAAATTGATTTTTACTGGGAAGAACTTGGTAAAGGAGGGAAATATAACAAATGCGGTTGGTTAGATGATCAGTTTGGAGTTTCGTGGCAAATTGTACCTTCTATACTAGGAGAGTTAATGCGAGATCCTATTAAAGCCCCAAAAGTAGTTCAAGCATTTATGCAAATGAGTAAATTTGAAATTGCTCCGTTGTTAACAATCTAAAATCATTTATTTACAGAATGCATACAACTAATTAGTGTTTTACTTTTATTCTCTGTTTCATCCAATTCTAATTCAGGGATAGATTGTGGAGTAAAACCTCCACCTAAATACAGATATGCAGTATCATTTTGTAATTGAGCACACCTAAGATTTACATACAAAGTTGCATCTGATTTACTAAAAATCCCAACAATACCAGTATATAAAAATCGATCATGTGCCTCTACGGAAGAAATCAAATTTAAGGCCATATCTCTAGGAACACCACTAACAGCAGGAGTTGGATGTAAGGCTTTTATAACATCCGTTAATTTGCCAGTGGGTAAAAACGCACTTAAATCAGTACGAATGTGAGTAACAGGTCCTGCCTGATAATCATAAGGTCCAACTAATTCAATTTGCTCTGCTCCTACTCTTTGTAATTGACTTTCGATAAAATCAGTTACTAATTGTTGTTCTACCTTTTCTTTTTCACCCCAAGGTACATCACTTTGAGAAGCTTTTTTCGTACCTGCTAATGACATTGTAAAAACAAAAGATTTATGAGCTTCCAATAGAATTTCAGGAGTGGCAGCTATCCACGTACCAATTTTAGGACTTGAAACCAAGTATACTAAAGCTTTGGGATAAGTTTCACATAATTTCTCAAATAATAAAAACGCCTTTGATAAGGGAAATGAATAAGATTTTACTCTTGAAAAAACAGCTTTATCTAATTGAAATTGGGCTATTCCATTTAAAAAAGAATGTGCATTTAATAAATATTCACGTGTTGAATACACATAAGGCTTAAACTCGTATGAATGAAAATCAGTTGGTATAGTCAAACAATCTTCAAAAACATCAAACTTATAAAAATGATGGGCAGCAAAATCGGAAAAAATAAATCCTTCTAAATCTTCAGATAGGATTACTTCTTGAATTCTACCATTTTGTTTTACAACATCTTTTCCAGGAAAGCGATATGCTAAAAAATCAGAATGCATCTTATTTTTTTGAAATAACCATTACTGTTAAACGACCAGTACAAACTAGTTTATCAGAAGCATCATCATAAATATCTACTTGCCAAACGTGAGTTTTCTTTCCTCCATGTACAAGCTTACCAATTCCAATAACATTTCCTGATTTTATACCGCCAACGTGATTTGCATTCACTTCTAATCCAACAGGATATTCATTTTTCAAGTCACACATTAAAGCTGAACCCAACGAACCAATACTTTCAATTAAGGCCGCTGATGCACCGCCATGTAATAATCCCATTGGTTGATGGGTACGATGATCTACTGGCATTTTGGCTTTTATAAAATCATTTCCGGCTTCAACAAACTCAATCCCTAATGATTCCATTAGCGTATTTTTGTTCATTGTATTTAATTGTTCGTGTGAAAATTTGCTAAAATCCATATTAATCTTCTTCGTTATTTACCGCTTCTGAAGCTGCACGCCTTTGCTGACGCATCAAACGCCTTGCTGCTCGTTTGTTTACACGGTATTCTTTCATTTCTTCTTTATACTCATCTTTAGACATTTGACGTGGTGTAGGGTCAAATTCAACTAACTTATTTTTGATATCTTCAATAACAATTTCTGTAACAATATCCTCACCATAAGGATCATAGGTAGCATCTAGATTTTGATCCCAAAGTTTACCTAATTGGTCATACAATTCAGAACTAAAACGGTTTTTATATTTCGAAATAATTTCGGCGACAGTCATTCCGGTTTCGCGATGAATTAATTTCATTAACAATTTACCTTCTTCGATGTATAAATCTTTAATTACAAATAGGTATTCCGATTTAACCTCTTCATGGATCTTTTTTGTAATCTTTCTTTTTTGTCGCTTCGAATCTTTTGTTTCTAATTCTTCGTCTAATTTTTCAATGATTTTTGCAGCTTCAAGAGCGAGAGGATAAACCCTTCTAACCCTCCTTAATTGAATAGCATATAATTTTTTAAAATCTTTTTTAACTACAACCTCCCTCATTTGTTTAATCTCTTGTTCTTTATTTTCTTGGCAAAAACAAGTTAAGCTTAACAAGAAAGCTAAACAGAAGGAACATATTTTTAAAATATATTGTAAATTCATAGCCTTAAATCTTATCAAAAATAACGAAATATGTTTTCAAAAATTATCTATTCCTTTGTTGTTTTAACATTTTTAATGGTAAGTTGTAAAAATGAGCCACCAAAGCTAGATCCAACTATATCAAATATAGATTCTACAAAGGTTCAAAAGGACAGTATAAAAGAAGTTAAAGAATCACCAAAAAAAATAGAAATTATCAACGAAAAAGCTGAAAAAAAAGAAAATCACGCAAAGATTGTTGAGCAATATGGAGAACAATGGGATTTTTGTTCTTGTGTTACCAAAAACGATTCAATCAACAAGGCATTTGAAAAAAATCTAAGTGATAAACAATCAGAAAAATTAATGGCACGTTGGGAATTTGTAGAAAATAAATGCAAGGAATTTTTGACAAATCCAAATACAACTCCTGAAGAACGTTTAGAACATGAATTAAAGGTAAAGCGTTGTTTAAAAAACGCAAAAAGATAAACTTTGAAAACAATTACAATCACCTTTGAAAAATTGTTTACCTATACATTTTCTGCTCCTATAACATTAATTGCAGAAAGTGGGGGAACGAAAACGGATTGGAGAATTCTTGCAAAGGATAAAATTTTTGCTTTTGAAACCTGTAATTTCCACCCTAAACAAATTAACGAAGTACAATTAGAACTTATTAAGAAACTGGAAGCAATCATACCACCATTAAGTAAAATGTACTTTTTTGGAAGTGGTTGTTTATCAGAAGAAAATCAACAAAGAATAAAACAGATTTTTAAACCTTTAGAACTAGAAACGTTAGAAGTATACTCTGATTTAGTTGCTGCAGGAAAAGCAATTTATGGTAATGAAAGTGGATATATTGGTATCCTTGGCACCGGATCTGTTGTTTGTCATTATTCAGAAAATAAAATCGATCAAATAACAGGAGGTTTCGGCTATCTTCTTGGCGACGAAGGTAGTGGTTATAATTTCGGCAAATTAGTTATTCAAAAATACTTACAGAACCAACTTTCTTCTGAACTAAAAGAATTTATTGAAAATACATATGGAGATAAAACCAATATAATTTCAAAAGTTTACAGTGTGGAAGGGAAACAATTTATTGGACAACTTCAATTACATTCAGAGCAGCCACATTTACAAGAAGAAATTAATTCTATTCATAAAGAGAACTTAAATACTTTTTTAGAACTATATATCACTAACAATAAAGGAATTAAAGAAATTGGATTTGTAGGTTCATATGCATATTACCTGCAACCATTATTACATACTCTTTTAATTGAAAGCGGTATTAAACTAAAGCAGGTTATACAAAAACCAATTAACGAATTAGTAAAAGAATACTTTTCGAAATAGTTCAACCTAAAATTATGAATTCTCGTTATTTTTACGAAAAATTTTAATCATGAGAGTAATCGCTGAAATACCACATCCTAAATATAAAATTCAGATTTTCAATTACAATAGTAAATACATTGTAAAAATTGAATTAGATCAATATGAACAAATATACAAGATTAATGAAATCGATGTTTTTGGTCTTGAAGATGTTCAAAATATGATTACAGATGAATTATTAGATCACGCTTTTGATCGTTTTTTAACAATGAGAGAGGATTGGGGAAAAGCATTTGCATCAAAGAATAATATTAAAGAAAATTAAAATGAAAAAAATTATTGGAGTTGCTTTTGGGGTTGCGTTAACTACCTTTTCATGTACAGAAAAAAAAGTTGAAAAAGAAGTTGTAGACACGAAACCCACTGTTCCTATCATTCGTGAAAATGGGTTGAAAATAGCTTACTATAATCAAGACAGTTTAAAAACTGGATTTGATTACTACAAACAAATGGACAAACTGGTTAAGAATAAGCAGATTAATTTCCAAAAACAACTAGAAAAAAAACAATTAGATTTACAATCATTTTTGATTACGAACGATGAATTAGCAAAAAAAGGTCAACTTTCTGACTTACAAATGCAAAACATTCAAGCTGAAGCACAAAAAAGAGAGCAAGAAATCTATTTATTCCAACAAAATCAAGGAGGTGCAATTGAAAAACAAACTGTTGATTTGATGAATAAAATTTATAAAAAAATTGAAGATGCTAGTAAAAAGTACTGTGAGATGCATAAAATCGACATGTTACTAGTTCAAGCATCTGGAAGCCAATTTAATTACATCAATCCAACAATGAATGTCACTAAGGAATTTATTGGATTTTTGAATGAACAAGAGAAGGTGAAATAGTCTTTAGTAATTAGTAATTAGTTTTTGTCAATAGTCACTAGAATTTGGATTAGAAATTAGACTTAAGACGAAAGAATGAAGACTTATTTTAATTCATAGAGGAGTAGTTGTTTTCCAATTTTAAAAAATAGATTATGCTTATTGCACAACAAAAATTAAAAGAAAATATTGCAGAATATATCTTATACATGTATCAAATTGAAGATGTAATTCGAGCGTACAAATTTGATTTGGAAAGAATTATGGATGAATATGTCCGTGGACAATTACCTGATCCTTCCTTCTTTTCATCGTATCGACAGTGGTATGATGGATTGATTAGAGGTATGCATTCTCAAAAAATAGAAGAAAAAGGACATTTACACCAAATCCAAGAAGTAATGGTAGAGTTATCGTATTTACATAATACTCTATTAAACATAGCTAATGACGAAAAATACAAAGGTGTTTATGAACGAGCGCTAGATGCTATTCAAGATTTTCGTGAAAAGTCCAACCTAAAAGAAAAAAATGACATCGAATTGGTTTTTCATGCGATGTATATGAAGTTATTATTACGTCTTCAAAAGAAAGAAATCAACACCGAATCTGAAGAAGCTTTCGATAATATGCGCGTTATGATAGCCTATCTTTCAAGAGCGTATCACCAAATGAAAAATG
>JBILUY010000283.1:0-2851 GCA_044370735.1 Crocinitomicaceae bacterium
GAGAGTTGAATTTTTTTAATAATTAATTTCAAGAAAGTAGAAAGTGGTTAGTAGAAAGTATAAAATGAGCATAAATTGTTTATTTTATTTGTTATTTATTTTAGTTTCTTGTAAATCCAAAGATGATAACAAAATAGAATTACACAAAAAATCTCAATTTAATATTGATTCTATTAATAAGGTTATACATGAAAAAGATTCATTAATTACCACTTTTCAAAATCAGTATTATCAACTCTATGAGTCTTGTAGAAAAGAAAATCAAAATATCGAAAACCAATTATATTCAAACAGTAAACCTATAACAATACAAAACACGGAATTAATTTCATTTGCAAATTCAACATCAAAAGCTACGATTTTTAGTGATGAAGAAGGCTATTATACTATTCGAGTAATTTCAAATGGCCCTTCAGATGATGAACTGCCTTACTGCAATACATCTGATCAAATATACATTGCTACCTGTTCTGGAGAAGATTTACCCCATTTTGAATATCTATACAAATTAGGTCCCTATATGGAATGTACTATTGAAAAAATTGATCAAAAAAATAGAAAGATCTATTTTAATCACTTAGTTAAAAACAAGAGAATAAGTCAAATTGCAGAGTTCTCCCTCACAACGGTCAAGATTTTGAAATAAACATAATCTATAATCTTCATGCAACGTCGTAATTTTTTATCTCGATTAGGATTAGGGTTTGCCGCACTAGGCTTACCTACTCTATCATTTAGTCAAACCAAAAACACTAAAAACACTCCTATGAATATTATTAAATCAATTAAGCCCTTAGGTTTTCAATGGGAAACTGCTGATCCTTTTTTATTTTGTGTACACCACGAAGATAAATTTCCGAAGGGAAATGCTGAAATGGGACCTACCACTTCGATGGAAGGAAGACACATGGGAAGTGATTTTATTATAAAAGATGGTTTTAGAATGTATCATGGTCAAACTATACCTGGTTTCCCAGGGCATCCACATAGAGGATTCGAAACAATAACAGTAGTTCGCGAAGGTTTGGTTGATCATGCAGATTCAATGGGAGCTGCTGGTCGTTATGGGGATGGAGATGTTCAATGGATGACAGCAGGAAAAGGAGTTCAGCACTCTGAAATGTTTCCATTAATTCATGAAGACAAAGAAAATCCAATGGAATTATTCCAAATCTGGTTAAATCTTCCTCGTAAAAATAAAATGGTAGAACCTCATTTTAAGATGCTTTGGAAAGAAATCATACCCATTTATAGAGAGGATAAAACTACTGTAGAAGTTATAGCAGGTGAATTAAATAAAACAACACCCATTGCTCCACCACCAAATTCATGGGCTTCAGATAAACAAAATGAAGTTGCTGTTTGGAATATTACGATGGAAATGGATGCTACTTTTGAATTGCCGAAAGCATCTGAAGGAATAAATCGAACTTTATATTATTATGAAGGTGAAGGATTGACAATTAATGATCAATCAATTCCAACATATCATTCAATAGAAGTAGAAGCTGGACACTCGCTCCTGTTAAAATCTTCGAACACAAAAGTTAAAATATTGGTTTTACAAGGAAGACCGATCAATGAACCTGTAATTCAATATGGACCTTTCGTTATGAATAGTAAAGAAGAAATTCAACAAGCATTTAACGATTATCATGCTACTCAATTTGGTGGATGGCCCTGGTCTCGCTTAGATCAAGTTCATGACAGAACTAGAGGTCGCTTTGCACAACATGCTGACGGTACAATTGAAACAAAATCTTAACTTTACAGAATGAAAAGAATAAGTTTATTAGCTACACTTTTACTTGCGGGAAGTGTTTTTGGTCAAAATTATTGGCAACAGAAAGTAGATTATAAAATTCAAGTCTCGTTAGATGATACGAAACACGAACTATCTGCCTTTGAAGAAATCGAATATACAAACAATTCAAAAGATACATTAAAATCAATTTATTTCCATCTATGGCCTAATGCCTACAGAAATAAAAAAACGACTTTAGCAAAACAACTTATTCGAGAAAAAAACCAAACGAATAACACTGAATTGGATAATCCCGAATATAATGGATATATAGATTCACTTGATTTCAAAGTTAATGGTCAATCTATTTCATGGAACTATGACAAAAAAGATCAGGATATTTGTTTATTAACACTTAAACAACCTTTATTACCTGGTTCAAAAATTACGATTACTACACCTTTTAAAGTAAAACTACCAGATGCATCTGTTTCAAGATTAGGACACACCGATCAAGCATATTTTATCACTCAATGGTATCCAAAACCAGCAGTATATGATAAAAAAGGTTGGCATGCTATGCCTTACTTAGATCAAGGTGAATTTTACTCTGAATTCGGAAGTTTTGACGTAAGCATTACCCTACCAGAAAATTATATTTTAACTGCTACAGGTGAAATGCAAAATACTGAAGAATTAGAAAAATTAAAAAAACTTGCTGAATTAACAAAAGCTGAATTAGAGCATGAAGCTTATTTTGTTGATAAAATGGAGCAATCCTATATTAGTTCATTTACGCTAAAAACAATCCGTTTTAAACAGGATAATATTCATGACTTTGCATGGTTTGCAGATAAAAGTTTTCAAGTACTACAAGGAGAAGTAGAATTACCACATTCGAAAGAAAAAGTGACAACTTGGGCGTTTTTCACTCCAGAAAACTATGAATCTTGGAAGAAGTCGTTAGAATATCTTCACGACGCAACTTATTATTATTCAAAATGGAACGGCGATTATCCCTATAAACATGTAACGGCAGTTGATGGAACGATAGCTGCTGGCGGTGGTATGGAATATCCAATGATTACCATCATCGGAAGTGAGGGT
>JBILUY010000118.1:0-8274 GCA_044370735.1 Crocinitomicaceae bacterium
TTTTCTCTTATATTGCATTCCAGAAAAATCCTATTCTAACAAAAAGTCAAAAAATTATTTTAAGAAAAAGACGACCAGACTTAGTTAATAATATCGATTAAAATTCGATAAAATCAACTAATCCTGTTTTAGTATCATAAAAACCAGAAACAATTGATATATTTCTGTGTTTTACTTCATTATTTAAATATTCACTATTCACCAGTAACTCAGTTATTGAATTGTTAGTATTAGCTTTAATGACTTTATCTAAAAGTATGTTATCATCTTTTAAATTGTCTTGTGTACAATTACATGCTTGAATTGAACGTTGAATCTTTTCTGTAATCGAGTTATAATTTTGACTTCCTTCGTTTATTGCATAAGTAACTGCTCCACAATTGGAATGACCAAGAACAAGAACTAATTTTGTGCCTATTTTTTGACAAGCAAACTCAATGCTTTCTATAATTTCTTTATTAATAATATTACCAGCAATACGTATTGATATTATATCACCAATACCTAAATCAAAAACTAACTCAGGACTTGTGCGCGAATCGATACATGAAACTACAACAGCAATTGGATGTTGTCTGTGAGAAGTAGCTGCAACCTGATGATTTAAATATTTTTCTGAATATTCACCAGTAGCAAATCTATTATTTCCCTCAATTAATATTTCTAAAATGTCATGTGGAGTTAACTTTTCTTGTTCTTCTTTATCGATAATATTAACAAATTGTATTTGATCATCTATTCTAAAACGATCTTGAAAACCACTTATATTTAACTGAATATTATTCTCTTTTGCAACTGTATTTCTAAACGTTTCTACTATTTCAAGTATATCCTCATCAATATAATCTGTGTTTTTAGCTTCTAAGATTACATTTGAATTTTGCGGGATTTTCCACAATGTATTTTTTATTGAAGCCTTATTTAAAAACGATACTTGGTTTGGTAATTCAATAATAATAGTTTCTTTCACATTTAATTTTTCAGTTTTAATTTTAAAAGGATTTTTGAAGTTACTTTTTAAAATAAACATTATACTGACAGCTAAACCAATCAAAACACCAATGAGTAAATCAGAAAACATAATCGCAATTATCGTAACTATAAATGGTATAAACTGACTCCAGCCCTTTTTATATTTTTTCACAAATGTCTTTGGACTAATCAATTTATATCCTGTTAAAATAAGAATTGCAGCCAAAGAGGATAAAGGAATTTTATTTAATAATGACCCCAAAAGTAAAACACTAACAATTAACCATAATCCATGTAAAATCGCAGACTTTTTAGAAGCAGCACCAGCATTAATATTAACGGAACTCCTAACGATTACCGAAGTAATCGGAATTCCACCAATTAATCCTGAAACTAGATTTCCATATCCTTGAGCAATTAACTCCATATTAGGCGAAACTTTTCTTTTGTGAGGGTCAATATTTCCTACTGCTTCTAAGTTTAATAAAGTTTCTAATGATGCAATGATTGCAATTGTAACTGCAATAATCCAAACGTGATAATTTGCTAATGCACTAAATTTTGGGAAAGTAAAAAGTGATCCTATATCTGAAATTACAGGTATTGATACTAAATGATCTTTGTGAATTTCTAAAAAAGGCACAAAATTTTTAAACAAAAAATTTAAACCAACACCAAGTAATACAACAACAATCGATGATGGTATTTTTTTTAAGTTTTGATTTGGAATTTTCTCCCATAATACCATAATTAAAATTGAAACGAAACTAATGGTTATCGCTCCATATGAAAAATAATTCAGGATATTTAATAGCTCTGAAAATGTATTTTGATTATCAGACTGAATAAAAGAAAAATCCTCTTCAGGAATACCATCATAACCAAATGCATGCGGTATTTGCTTAAGAACTAGAATAAGACCTATAGAAGATAAAAGCCCATTAATCACATTTGATGGAATATAATTAGCGATGAAACCAACACGTAAATAACCCCAAATAACTTGTAAAACTCCAGCTATAACTACACACATTAAAAAAGATTGAAAATCTCCCCCCAACTGAGTAATAGCTGATAAAACTACTGCTGTTAAACCCGCTGCTGGACCACTAACACTTACATGTGACCTACTAATAAGTCCTACAACAATTCCACCTATTACCCCTGAAATAATACCTGAAATGATAGGAGCACCACTAGCTAAAGCAACACCTAGACACAAAGGCAATGCAACTAAGAATACAACAATACTAGCAGGTAAATCTTGTTTTAAGTCTGAAAATTTAAACTTCATTTATTTTATATATTTAATCACGTAAAATTTGAACTGAACTATCTTCTCCAATTTTAATTATCTGAGATGGTTGTCCTTGTGCTTTACCATTATCAGGAATGACTATATCAACTCCATGTTTAATTAACTCTGAAACCGTTGCAAAATTTACGGGTGATTTTTCACCTGAAATATTCGCTGATGTAGAGACAATCGGTTTTTTAAGAGTTCTAATCAATTTTATACAAAATGGATCATTTGTAACTCGAATTCCAACAGAACCATCTTTCGCAATAACACTTGGAGCTAATCCTCTTGAATTTGGATAAATTATAGTTAAAGGTCGAACTGCAAAATCAATCAAATCATAACAAACTTCAGGAAAAGAAACCGTGTATTTTTCCAACATTTGGATACTATCAACTAACACAATAAAACTTTTGTCTTCAGATCTTTGTTTTAATTTCAATATTTTTTGACACGCTTCTTCATTCGTCGCATCACAACCTATTCCCCAAATGGTATCTGTTGGATAGAGAATAGTACCTCCATTTTTTAATATCTCTTCTAAATTATCTAATGCGTCCATATGCTATTTTAATAAATCTGGTCTTCGTTCTTGTGTTCTTTTATAAGCTTGTTCTTCTCTGTATTTTTCAATTAAATCAAAGTTACCAGATAATAATACATCAGGAACTTTATGACCTCTAAATTCAGGAGGTCTTGTATAAACCGGTGGTGAAAGTAAATTATCTTGAAAACTATCTGTTAATGCCGAGGTCTCATCGTTCAACACACCTGGAATTAATCGTACTATACTATCAGTCAATACCGCTGCAGCGAGCTCTCCTCCAGATAATACATACGAACCAATAGAGATTTCTTTGGTAATATATATTTCTCTAATTCGTTCATCTACACCTTTATAATGTCCACATAAGATCATTATGTTTTCATACAAAGAAAAAGAATTTGCTATTTTTTGATCTAAAACAACTCCATCAGGGGTCATATAGATTATTTCATCGTATTTTCTTTCAGAAGATAATTTATCAATTAAAGCTGCAATTGGCTCTACAGACATAACCATCCCTGCGCCTCCTCCATATTGATAATCATCCACTTGTTTATGTTTATTGTTTGCATAATCACGAATGTTATGAATATGAATTTCAGCGTGACCCTTTTCTTGTGCTCTTTTCATAATTGAAGCAGAAAACGGTCCTTCTAATAGTTCAGGTAATATTGTTAAAATATCAATTCTCATTTTGCTTGAAATAAAAATTAACAGCCTCTCTTACACTCCCTTGATCTAATAATAATTGTTTGGCAACCTCATAATCAACCCCTGTTTTTTCTTGAACCATTTTGGTCCCTCGGTCAACTAATTTCAGGTTACTTAATTGCATATCCACCATTTTATTACCTTGAACTCTACCTAATTTTATCATCAAGGAGGTGGAAATCATATTTAAAACTAATTTTTGCGCTGTCCCTGCTTTCATTCGAGTACTCCCAGTTACAAACTCTGGTCCTACAACTGGTGTAATAGCATAAGTTGCCACTTTACTTAACGGACTATCTTGATTGCAAGATAAACCGCAAGTTAACACCCCATTTTCATTTCCTTTATTAATCGCACCGATAACGTAAGGAGTTGTACCAGAAGCAGCAATACCAACCAAAACATCTCCAGATTGAATACCATTTTCTACCAAGTCAATCCATCCTTGTTCTTCGTTATCTTCAGCAAATTCAACTGCTTTTCGAATTGCACCATCCCCTCCTGCAATAATTCCATTCACCAAATCAAATGGAACGCCATAGGTAGGTGGACACTCACTAGCATCCACAATACCAAGTCTTCCACTTGTTCCTGCACCTAGATAAAATAACCTTCCTCCATCTGCCATTTTTTCATAAGCAGCATTGACAAAGTTCTCTATAGCAACTAATTCCTTTTCAATTGCTAAAGGAACTGTTTTATCTTCGTTATTTATATTCGTTAATAAGTCAATGGTAGACATTTTTTCAAGTCCGTCATAATTACTTGAAGCTTCTGTTGTTTTTTTCATTTTACACTAAATAAGCAAAGTAATCATCTTGATTTAAATCCATTTCAACACGTTCTTGTAATGTAGTAGATAGTGTGATACCAACAAAATCTGCCTTTATTGGATAACGTCTGTGTCTTCGATCTACTAAAGAAACCGTTTTAATTGCTTTAACAGATTGTTCTAAAAGCTTTACCAAAGCATATTGCATTGTTTTACCAGAATTTAAAACATCGTCAACCAAAACAATAAAAGCATCTCTTAAAAGTGAGTTATTGATTGAAATTTCAATAGGAAATTCTAAAGGTTGATCTTTATGCATTGTAATTTCAAAAACTTCTATTTCTAAATCAGAATTATTGACAATTATCTTGCCTAACAAATCTGCTAAAAGCTTACCATTCCCGCAAATACCTCCTATATATACCTTTCTTTCACCATAGGAATTTTCAATAATTTGGTGTGCTAAACGATTAATTTTCTGATCTATTTGTAATTTATTTAAAACAACTTGCATATCAATTCAATTAACACTTCAAAGATAGAGTTTCAAATTCAAATAAAACTGATTTAAAACATAAATTAAACAACTTTGTTTAAGTTTATACTATGAAAAATGCAATAGTTATTGGTAGTGGTATAGCCGGATTAGCCTCAGCTATTCGTTTACAAAATAAAGGTTATCAAACAACTGTTTTAGAAAAAAACAATTATACTGGAGGGAAACTAACTGAAATCCAGTTAGGTAATTTTCGATTTGATGCAGGCCCATCGTTATTTACGTTACCTGAATTAATCGAGGAGCTTTTTGCAATTTCTAATAAGAACATTTCGGATAATTTCAATTACGAAAAATGTGAAATCAGTTGTAATTATTTTTTTGAAGATGACACCCTACTCAAATTTTATGCTGATAAACAACGACTAAAAGAAGAAATAGAAACAAAACTTTCGGTGGACTTCTCCCTATTAGAAAAATACTTAAATAGATCAAACTACAAATACGAGGCAACCAAAGCCATCTTTCTTGAAAAATCTTTACACAAGGTAAATAGCTATTTTTCAAAAGAAATTATCCCTTGTTTAAAAGCAATTCCTAAACTCGATTTATTTGAAACACTCAATGAAACGAACACTAAAAATTTAAATCATCCTAAACTCATTC
Organism: Crocinitomicaceae bacterium; assembly: GCA_044370735.1. Classification (GTDB taxonomy): domain Bacteria; phylum Bacteroidota; class Bacteroidia; order Flavobacteriales_D; family Crocinitomicaceae; genus CANHVK01. The sequence continues at coordinate 5,465 of JBILUY010000118.1, forward strand.
AAATTTTTAATCGATACGCAACTTACAATGGTTCTTCTCCCTATTTAGCTTCAGGTATTTTATCCTTGATCCCTCATTTAGAATTAAACCAAGGTTCATTTTTCCCAAAAGATGGAATGCATTCAATTTCAAAAGCATTGACCAAATTAGCATTGGATTTAGGAGTGAAATTCATTTTAAACACACAAGTGAATGAGCTAGTTCAAAAAAATGGTAAAATTGAAATTGTAAAAAGTAATCAAGGTGATTTTAAGGGAGACATAGTAATATGTAATGCCGATATCAAAACAGCATACAATTCATTTTTAAAAAATTACAAACAACCTGAAAAAATATTAAATCAGGAAAGGTCGAGTTCAGGGATCATTTTCTATTGGGGAATAAACCGAACTTTTGAAAATTTAGATTTACACAATATTTTATTTTCAACGAATTACAAAGAAGAATTCGAACATATATTCACATATAAAACAGTCTATTCGGATCCGACAATTTATATCAATGTAACTTCTAAAAAAAGTGCTTCTGATGCACCTAATGGCTGTGAAAATTGGTTTGTTATGATAAATGTTCCTTCAAATGAAAATCACAATTGGGAAGAAATTAGAAAACAAGCAAGACAGTCCATCATTCAAAAAATTAACAAAATATTAAAGGTAAATATTGAAAATCACATTATTGAAGAAGATTATTTAGATCCAACTAGAATTGAATTAAGGACATCAAGTGCTGGAGGCGCATTGTATGGCAGTAGTTCAAACTCAAGAAATGCTGCCTTTTTTAGACATCCAAATTTTTCCACAATCCCTAACTTATTTTTTGTTGGAGGAAGTGTTCATCCAGGTGGTGGTATTCCTTTGTGTTTAAATTCTGCTAAAATTGCGTGTGATTTAATTAAGAACGCTTAAAAAACTTCCAAGTTCCGATAGCCAAAAACATTCCTATGAATGGAGATGCAATATAAATCCACTGATTTGCAAGTTTCCCTGAAATTAAAGCTGGAGCAAGCGATCGTGTTGGGTTCATAGATGCTCCTGAAACAGGTCCAGCAAACAATATTTCAAACAAAACTACTGAACCGATAGCAATACCTGCAAACATACCTTGTTCCTTACTTCCGTGAGCCAAATGTAAAATCACAAACATTAATACAAAAGAAAGTACAACCTCTATAGCTAAAGCTTTTACAGGTAAAATCACAGGATTAGTCTCACCCAGAGTAATTGAATTTGGATATAACCAATGTAAAAATAAACTTGCCAAAATTGCTCCGAAAAACTGCGCTATTATGTATGGAATTACCTCCTTTTTTGGAAAAACTCCTATGATTGAAAATCCAATTGTGACCATTGGATTTAAATGAGCACCAGAAATATCACCAATCGTATAAATCAGAGCTGACACAGTTAATCCGGTTGTAATTGCTACCCCTAGAATACCTATCCCCATTGATTGATTTACATCAAAAACGATTGAACCAGTTCCACAAAATATTAATATGAAAGTCCCGATTAATTCTGCTAAATATTTAGCTTGATGATTTTTAGAAAACATTTTCAAAATTAAAAAAATGTTCCAAAACCAGTGAGTTTTTTCATCCAATATTCTGAAGTTTCTATTTCTGTGATTATAACACCTTTTGAAGTACTCGAATGTATCATTTTCAATGGCTCTCCTTGATTTGATATTATTATCCCAACGTGTGTTACTTCTTCTCCACCGCTATTAAAAAAAATCAAATCACCGGGCTGTACTTCTTCTTTACTAATTTTCCTACAAGATTGATACTGATCTCTCGAACTTCTTCCCAGTTTAAACGCTACATTTTGATAAACATAGCCTGTAAATCCAGAGCAATCAAACCCATCTAAACTATCACCTCCAAACAAATAAGGAACACCAATACATTGTTGAGCATAATCCAATAACTGCAATCTATTTTCTGAAGCAATAATTGTTGATTTTACTTCTACATTTTCATTTTGTGGGTTTACAATTTTAGATTTTGCCGGATGTAATTTAATTCCATCAAATAAACCTTTTATTGATTTAGCCAATACATCTGCTTTATTTAACTCATTTTTCGTCTTGAGCCATTCTAATTCTTCAATTAGATAATCTCTTAATACGGATATTTCATCTTTATGCTTTTGAAAAAACACTTTTGCATCTTGTTTTGATTTTAACTCTTTAAACAAATTTGAAGCTTCCACCCAAGGTTCAGGATTTCTCTTTCTAAACAAAAATCTACCTTCTAGATGAAACAATGAAATCGATTTATAAAAAAGTGGTATCATCGAAGTATCGTATTCCGGATTATTAATAAGTTCATCCGCTTTCCAGTAAGCCAATCTATAATTTCCTTGTTTGTAATATACTCCTGCTTTATTTAAATCTCTATTTTGAGTAAATGAAAAAACTGAAAATAAAAGAAATAACGCTAATAATCTAAACCTTTTCATAGCCTTAATTTTGACTATCTAATTTAATTTATAAATCTTTTAATTTTAAATTCACTTCCAATTGAAACGAACAATTAAATGTTTATTAACAAAAAAAGTTAAAACAAAATTCGAAAATCACTTTGAAAAAGAATGAGTTGATTTTTTGGTTATTTTTGAATTCTAAATTTCAGGAAATGAACAAACTATTTATTTTATCATTAATTGCTTTAGTATCATTCAAAATACAAGCTCAAAATCAAGATATTAAACAAAGTGCTCGCAAATTTGAAGAGATTTTCACCTATATAAATCATTTATATGTTGACGATGTAAATAATAAAACATTAACAGAAGCTGGAATTGTTG
>JBILUY010000122.1:0-7875 GCA_044370735.1 Crocinitomicaceae bacterium
AATAAAATATCATAAACTTCAAAGTTAAAATCATAAGAAACTAAAAAAGGGCTTCAAACGAAGCCCTTTTTTTATTTTGATAAATGATATTGAGTTATTTTACACATCGAACAGAAAGTCCATTTTTCTTAATAAAATCAAGACGTTCCAATATATCATTATTATAAATTAACCCAGAATTCCAAGCTATATATACATAATTCTTTTTAGCACTCCACCAATATCCTCTAAATCCTAACACATAATATTTACCATCATTTTCTCTATATCCACCTGGCAGTGCAGTAAATCCAGATTCATTGGTAGCATTTGCATTTGGTTTCATCCAATGGTTAAAATCTACCTCTTTCATCTTTGCTCCTGCAACAATGTTACCATCAAGCGAATTAATCAAAGATACCCAATCTAAATCTGTAGGAATTCGATATCCATCAGGACAAATACCTCTCTGATCTTGAACAACGTACCATGTATACAAATTACCATAAATTTTGTACAAAGAATCATTGCCATTATATGACCAATAATATTTAGGCTCTAATTCATTCGAAATATCCTTTTTTGCAACAGTAGTTTCAATAGGATCACCATTACGATACTTAGTAACTCGCAGATTTTCTGCTAACCAAGTTTTATTATCAATTACAACCGTTTTATAAACGTTCCCTTCTTTATCAGACACCTGACCATATTGAATAGCAGAATTATACACAATCGTATCTTTCTTTTGTCCAAAAGAAAAAGAAGTTATTAAAGCACAAAAACAAGAAATTAAAACAGTAGATTTTTTCATACAATCAACTTATAATAAAGCAAAAATAGTGAAATAATATGATAGTAAGATAATTAAATAAAAAAGGCTGCAAAAGCAGCCTTTTCGTTAGTTTTTAAATAACTTCAAAGAAAGTGATAATGTTTTCTTTAATTCAGTTCTTTCAACAATATAATCTAAAAATCCATGCTCTAATAGGAATTCTGAAGTTTGAAAACCTTCAGGTAAATCTCTACCTATTGTTTCTTTAACAACTCTAGGTCCAGCAAATCCAATTAACGCTTTAGGTTCTGCAATATTTATATCTCCTAACATAGCAAATGATGCTGTTACACCTCCTGTTGTTGGATCTGTTAAGAAAGAGATATATGGCAATTTATGCTCTGCTAATTGACCTAATTTACCACTAACCTTCGCCATTTGCATTAATGAAAAACCTGCCTCCATCATACGAGCACCTCCAGATTTAGAGATGATCATAAAAGCAGCGTTTAATTCAATCGCCTTATTAATTCCTCTAACAATTTTTTCTCCCATCACAGAACCTAAAGAACCACCTACAAAAGCAAAATCCATAGCGCTGATAACTAAATCATTGCCATCAACTGTACCATATGCAGTTCTAACAGCATCATTTAACCCAGTACTCTTACGAGATGATGCGATTCGATCTGTATATTTTTTAGTATCTTCAAAATTCAATGGGTCTGCAGAAACCATATCAGAGTCAATTTCTGTAAATTTTTGATTATCAAAAATCAACTGAAAATATTCTTCTGAACCAATTCTTTCATGGTATGAACAGCGATCACATACGTAACTATTTTTAATAAAATCAGCTTGAGTGAAAACTGTTTTACAATTAGGACATTTATGCCACAGACCTTCTGGAGTTTCTTTCTTCTCAGAGGTAGAAGTAGTAATTCCTTCTTTATTTCTTTTAAACCAGCTACTCATTGTATTATTATCCTAAAGTATTTACATTATTTAAATCTTCGAAAGACTGTGTTAATCTTTTAACAAAAGTTATCTCACTCTCTCTAACCCATTTTCTTGGATCATAATATTTTTTATTTGGTAAATCATCTCCTTCAGGATTACCAATTTGTGTTTTTAAATAATCTTGGTATTTTAATACATAATTTAAAGTTCCTTCTGTATAAGCAAACTGTAAATCTGTATCAATATTCATTTTAACAACTCCATATCCAATCGCTTCACGAATTTCCTCTAAAGTAGAACCTGATCCACCATGGAATACAAAATCAACTGGATTGTGTCCTGTATTAAACTTAGCTTGAACAAACTCTTGAGAGTTTTTAAGAATTTTAGGAGTTAATTTCACGTTTCCTGGTTTGTAAACACCATGAACATTTCCAAAAGCTGCAGCAATAGTAAAACGAGGGCTAACTTTCATTAACTCTTCATAGGCATAAGCAACTTCTTCAGGTTGTGTATACAATTTAGAACTATCAACATCTGAATTATCAACACCATCCTCTTCTCCACCGGTAATACCCAACTCTATTTCTAAAGTCATACCGATTTTACTCATTCTCTCTAAGTATTTTTTACAAATTTCAATATTTTCTGTAATCGGCTCTTCAGACAAATCGATCATGTGCGAAGAATATAACGATTTTCCAGTTTCTTTATAAAATTGTTCTGAAGCTTCTAATAATCCATCAATCCACGGTAATAATTTCTTAGCAGCGTGGTCTGTATGTAAAATAACAGTAGCACCGTATAATTCTGCTAAAGCATGTATATGTTTTGCTCCAGTAATTGCTCCAGCTATCGCTGCTTTTTCCCCCGTATTATCCAATGATTTCCCTGCATTAAAAAGAGCTCCTCCATTGGAAAACTGTATAATCACAGGTGAATTTAATTTTGCAGCAGTTTCCATTACAGCATTTACTGTTGAAGAACCTGTTACATTTACAGCTGGTAATGCGAATCCTTTTTCTTTCGCATATTGAAATATTTTTTGAACATCATCTCCAGTAGCAACCCCTGGTTTAATTCCGTGACTCATATGATAAAATTTTGTTTGCAAATTTAATTAGATTTTATAAAATAGCTAAATGCAAATAAACTTATTTAGTAATAAGTAATTCACACATTTTAACAGCCTCAAGCAAATTGACAACACCACCAGTTTTCGATAATTCAGAAAAATAGACTTTTTGTTCTGTTCCTGGAAGTGTTTGAAGTGTCATACTATAATTTTGAGCAGAATTCAATAATACTTCTTTAATCTGTTTCATCGATAATGATGGATAATAAGACTTCAATAAAGCTGCAGAACCAGCAACCATAGGTCCAGCCATCGAGGTACCATCTAATTTTTTATACTTGTTATTTGGAATTGTGTTAAAAATATCTTCTCCTGGAGCAAAAACATCAACACTTTTTTGACCATAATTTGAAAAATCTGCAGCTAAACCACCTTTTGAATTAATTGTCGAAGCACCGACTGTAAGAAGTAATTCAAATTTTTTCTTTTGAAACTCATAATTTACTGCTGGAAAATTTGGTTCAACATCAATATTCTTATTATCATTTCCTGCTGCATGAACCAACAATACCCCCATGCTATCTGCATACATCATTGCTTTGTAAACTTCAACTTGATTCATTGAATATGGCTTTCCAAAAGACATATTGATAATCTGTGCACCATTATTTACCGCATAACGAATAGCTAACGCAATATCCTTATCGTGCTCATCTCCATTTGGAACAGCACGCAATGACATAATTTTAACATTATCAGCAACCCCATCTCCTCCTAAATTATTTGCTCTAATTGCAGCAATAATCCCTGCAACATGTGTTCCATGTAAAGCATCTGGTCCTTCTACATCATTATTCCCATATTGAAAATCATTGATATCATTTGGTTTGTCTCCAATTAAGCTTCTATCATCATAAGTTGGATTTAATTGATATTCTAATGTTGCATTTACATCTTCTAATTGCTCTCGGATCATTTCTTCTGAAAGCTCTCCAGTCAACATAGCAATAGCTATATATTTAATTTGATTCTCATTATCATCTTTAGCTTTCCATTTTTTTAAATCTGCTAAGGTATAATCCTTTTTCCCTACTGCTTTTGCAGCTAACATAGGAATATATTTTAAAATGGTTAAGATTTGTTCATTTTGTTTTTTATACCCTTCGTATTCTAACTTTTGATCTTCTATATCCTTTTTAACTTTTTGAAAAAGTTCAAATTCTTTCAAATTAGATTCTGCAATTTCAGACTTATCTTTATTTTCATATTTATCTTTTAATTGCGCATAAATCCTTGCCTTTTCATATCTAGCATATTCTTGATTTTCACCTTTAGAATTTCCCAAAAAGCTCCAACCATTAATATCATCTACGTAGCCATTTTTATCATCGTCAATTTTATTTCCTGGAATTTCTTTTTTATTAATCCAGATTTTTCCTTTTAAATCTTCATGTTCTACATCTACACCAGAATCAATTACCGCTACAATAACCTCTGTTCCTTTCTTGTTATTTTTAACTAAAAATTTATACGCTTTTTCAGTTTTTAATCCTGTCTTAGCTGTATTATACCAGTTAATTTGCTTATCTTCTTGAGCTTGTAGAGTTAAGAAAAACAAACTTGAAAATATAAAACCAGAAATTGTTTTTTTAAACATATTTTACCTTATTAATGAAACATGACCAATAAATTCTTTTTTTTCTCCTGTAACTGAGACCGTTTTGAGTTTGTAAATATAAACATCATTTGGACACATTTGACCATTGTAAGTGCCATCCCAATACGATTTATTTAAATCATTCGTATTAAAAACGAGTTCTCCCCATCGATTATAAATTCTAAAATCCATTGCTTTTATTGAAGTCAGCACCGGATAAAAAATATTGTTATACAAATTCCCGTTGGGTGTAAATGCGTTGGGAACATAAACACTTGGTGGATAAAAAATCACTCTGTAAATAGTTGTATCATTTGTACATCCAAAATCGTCAGTTACAATTAATTTAAATGCATGATTAGCCGAATCAGGAACTTCAACAACTATATTTTCTTTATTGCTTACAAAATTACGATCTACAAACCAAGCGAATTTTGTTGCAGCAATAGATTTATTTATCAGTGTCAAAGGTTTGTCAATCAATGGATCGCCTTGAATTTCAAAATTCACTATTGGTCTTAAAATTCGCACAAATAAACTATCTTCTATTTCAAATGTCTTACATTCATCACTAACAAAAACATTGTAAAAACGTGATTTCAAACCAGTAGCATATGAAGAGTCTGAAGTAGAACTTGACAATAGCCATCGATAACTATACTTTCCATACCCACCTTCAGCTTTTACCCTTAAAAGTGTAGAATCTCCATAACACATCAACGAATCTCCTAACATACTAGTAATTAACGGGGGGCTTAAAATAGTATATTTGAATTGTGTGCTAATTGTATCTCCACACCTATCCCTAATCAATACCTTGTAATCAGAAGTTTGACTAGGCTTTATAGTATCATTCTTTTCATAAGAAAATAATTTACCATCAATATACCATTCATAAGCATAGCCTCCACCACCAAATTGTGGTATTAAATTAATGTAGGTTGGTTTGTATGGACATATCTCGACAATATCTGGTATTTTGTTAACTGAAATCGGTTTATATATGGGAATAGTTACTTTATTTGAGACTGTTATCGGGACTGTATAACATTTATCAGTTACAGTTACAGTATAATTTGTTGTCACAATAGGTAAAACAATAATTGAATCCGAAAAACTACCAGTTGACCATGTATAGTTGTAATTTCCTAATCCACCTTTGACTACAGGTTTTAATACAATTGGTTTCCCTTTACAATAAACAGAATCGTCAGGAAGAAGAACAGAAAGGGGTTCAACATTCGCAATGTAAAACTTCATGGTTATTGGCTCACAAAAATCTACACTATTGAAGGTTAAAATCAAAGAATCTAATGAATCTAACTCTTTATCGTATAGAGCATCAAAATCAATAGTTTTAGTTAATTCACCTTTATTAAACGTTATTTGTTTCGGAATACTATTGGAAATATCTTTTCCAACAACAGCACTTCCACTTAGACTAATATCAACTGTAGAAGTGGAATTAATTAAATTTCCAGCACGGGAAAGGTTTATTTTAGCTGAAGTACAATTTTCATTCATTTTTGAACTATCTTCTTCAAAAAAATAATTAGATAATGTTGCTTTTGCTTCGTATTTCGCTGGTACGGATAAACTTTTCGCACTTAAAAATATGGCAGAATCATAAACTCTATCTTGCACATCAGCAATAGCTAAAATTAAATGGTACGTTTTTCCACATTTTACAATCGCTTTTGCTGTTAGTACTGTTGTAAAACCATCATATTGAATCGTATTTCCTTTATCATTAGAAATATAATAGTTCGAATTCTTAAGGTGATTCACATTATTAATTGCAACATTATTTCCATCTGGTAATAATGCAATATTTTTAACTCCTGAGATTCCAGGTCCCGAAATAAAAAATCCAAAAACATCATTAAATTCTTGGTTTACGTATTCAGGATATTCTTCAGAGGCAAAAACATACTGAAAAACCAAAGTATCACCTTGCGGTGTGAAGTCAAATTCTAAAATAGCAGCATCTAACGAACCAGAACCTAATAATGTGTACCCAGGATTTTTAAAATCTGTTGATTTATCTTCATCAGAATTTGGTCCAATCGCATTATAAATGCTTCCTGACGATAAAATAATTCCTTCAGATATCCCTAGATTAGTACCTACAGCTTTAAATGTCCCTAAAGCATTTGATGCTCCGGTATATTTAACATTTGAAATTTCAACTCCTTTCCCTTTTAGCACTTGGCTGACAATTCCTCCAGGTGTATATTTTTTAGAAACAGTAAGTTGAGCATAAAAAACATTAGAAAAAACAAGAAATTGAATAACAAGAAATACTTTAATAAAGCAATTATCAATAATATTTCTAGTTAATCTATTCATATTAAACTCCCTGTAAACTACATAACGAATGATATACCCCATTTAGTGCATATAATTCTTCGTGTGTTCCTTGTTCAACAATTTTTCCTTTTTGAAGAACCACTATTTTATCTGCATTTCTAACAGTACTAAGACGATGAGCAATCACTAAAGATGTCCTGTTTTTCATTAATTTTTCTAATGCATCCTGAACCGTTTTTTCGCTTTCTGTGTCAAGAGCGGACGTTGCTTCATCTAAAATCAAAATTTCAGGATTTCTTAATACTGCTCGAGCAATACTTATACGCTGCTTTTGTCCTCCAGATAACTTATTTCCTCTTTCACCAATATTAGTTTCATATCCGTGATCAAGTTTTGATATAAAATCATGGGCATTTGCAATTTTAGCTGCTTCTATAATTTGCTCTTCTGAAACATTCTCTAAACCAAAGGCAATATTATTTTTAACAGTATCATTAAACAAAATAGATTCCTGGTTTACTATCCCTATATGACTTCTTAGCTCTTCAATTTTAATATCCTTAATATTGACGCCATCAATTAAAACCTCCCCTTCTTGAATATCATAAAAACGAGGCAATAAATCTGCAATAGTAGATTTTCCACTTCCAGATTCTCCAACTAATGCCACTGTCTTCCCTTGAGGTATTTCAAGATTTATAGTATCTAACACCCAATGATCCTTGTATTTAAATCGTATATCTTTATAAACAATCCCTTTGTGTATTTGAGGAACAGAGATCGGATTTTCAGATTCATAAATTTTCTCATCTAAGTTTAAAATTTCATTTATTCTATCTTGAGACACCTTCGCTTTGTTCAAATTTGAAATACAAAAAGCAATACCAGAAATAGGTCTCAACAACTGTGAGAATACAATAATAAAAGTTAAAAATTCTTCCCCCGTTAAATCTGAAGATTCTTTTGCTTCTAGAATCATAGAACCTCCAAACCATACTATACAAACTAATACTACTGAACCTAAAAATTCATTCAATGGAGATGATAAATCTTTTTTGCGGAAAGTTAATGTAATTAATTGTTGATGTTTAAGATTGATTTTACGAAATGCTTCTTCCA
>JBILUY010000012.1:0-26422 GCA_044370735.1 Crocinitomicaceae bacterium
TGGATCTCTAAATTATGTTCATAAACAACATGTAAAATAACATTATTATACGCTGGATCAAATTGGTGATTATGTTTGAGCCAATCAGAAGATTGTATATGTATCTCTACATTTCCTGTCCAAAGTATCTCTCCGATTTTTATTTTAGCATTAAAAAAATCAGGCCCACTTTCTTTGTTATGTATTCCTGGAGAAATGATTTCTAAATTTTCTCCTTTAGTTGTGTGTAATTTTAAAGGAAGTCTTTTCATCTTCCATAAAAAATGGATCCATTCTTCTTTCATAAAGTACTCTTATTAAGATGGTTAATTTTAGAATACTATTTAAGTTAAGAAAAAAGAACAGATTTAAAACAAAAAAAGGAGCAAAAAATGCTCCTTTTTAATTGTTTATTTGAGTTATTTATATTCAGGAAATAATGATAATAAACCTTCTTCAGAAGCATCACACACTCCTCTTTCGGTAATTATTTTGGTTACCAAACGAGCTGGTGTAACATCAAAACCATAATTACTAGCAGGAGTTGTTTCTGGACATATTAAAACAGGTTCAATATTTCCATTCGGTCCTTTTCCAATCATGTAACGCACTTCATCTTGGTTTCTTTCTTCTATTGGAATTTCAGTTAATCCATTATTGATTGTCATATCCAATGTTGTAGATGGTAAAGCTACATAAAAAGGAATGTTATTATCCTTGGCAGCTAAAGCCTTTAAATAAGTTCCAATTTTATTCGCTACATCTCCTTGACGAGTTGTCCTGTCTGTACCCACAATCACCATATCAACCATTCCGTGCTGCATTAAATGGCCACCTGCATTATCAACGATTAACGTATGAGGTACATTGTGTTTTGTTAATTCATATGCCGTTAAGTTAGATCCTTGATTTCTAGGTCTTGTCTCATCTACCCACACATGTACTTTCAACCCTTTTTCCATTGCTTGGTAAATAGGTGAAGTGATAGTCCCCCACTCTACACAACCTAGCATTCCAGCGTTACAATGTGTTAAAATATTTACAACATCCCCATTTTTGCGTTTAGCTATTTCTTCAATCAATGGTAATCCATGTACACCTATTAGACGACAAGTTTCTACATCTTCTTCCACGATATCCCCTGCTGCCTTCCAAGCTGTAGCTAAAAAATCATCTGCATTATCTAACGCTTCTCGCATTTTATCCAATGCCCAAAATAAATTTACAGCAGTCGGTCTTGAAGCTCTTAAATCTGAAAATGCTTGATCTAAAAAACTTCCATCCAATTGATTTTCTAACATCTCACGCACAGCTAAATATATTCCATACGCTGCAGTTGCACCTATTAATGGAGCACCTCTTACTGTCATATCTTTGATTGCTACTTCAGCATCTTTATAATTAAGAAGCTTTACAGTTACATATTCATGAGGAAGTTTTCGTTGATCAATTACCTCTACATATTTATCTTCTGTTGTCCAGATTGTTCTAAATTTTGCCATGAAAGGAAATATTATTTTTAATGATGAATGTTTAATGTTTAATGATAAATTGCATCTAAACTGATATCGGAGAATGTACTAGCAGTTCTAGGCCAATTTGCTAGAGTACCTGGTCGTACTAATTGTATTGTTTGATATCCTGCTTTGTCCGCTGATTCTAATTCTTCCACAATATCGGAAAGGAATAGTATTTCTTCAGGTAGCTTATTTATAATCGATGCTATTTTAGTATATGTTTCAGTCTCTCGTTTTCCTCCTGTTGTAGTATCGAAATAATTAGAAAAATAAGGTGTTAAATCTCCAGATTCAGAATACCCAAAAATTAATTTTTGAGCTGCAATTGAACCTGAAGAAAATACTCCCATTTCTATTCCTTCTTTTTTCCAACTTTCTAAATTTTCTGCCACTTCAGGATAAACATGCCCTTTGATTAATCCAGATTCGTAGGCTTCTTTCCAAAGTATTCCTTGAAGAGTTTTTAACGGAGTAATTTTTTTATCTTCTATACTCCATTTTGTCAAATGGGCTATAATCTCTTCGTTGGTTGTAAGCTTTACTCCTTCAAGTTCTTTTGCCAGTGATTTAGTATGTTCAAAAATCTCACTTACTTCAGGTAAATGAGTTAATTGATTTACTTTATGAATATTCTCTCTGAAATAAGGAAATAATACATCATATACAAAAGAAACCGAGGTGGTTGTCCCTTCTATATCTGTTAGAATATATTTTGGAGTAGACATAGGTTGAATTTTGAAACAAAAGTAAAAAAGAAATCCCTCACTGGGAGGGATATCAGTATTAAGAATAGGTTCTATTTAATTTTTTACTGTACTTACTGTAAAATCAGCAAATTTAGATTCTAGTTTTGAACCTGTATATTCAGGTACCCAACCTGACATATCAATAAAGATGCGAATCGCTTTTACAAAAGGATTTTTATCACCAGCATCAAACCAATGTTTAGTTCCAGCAGGTACCGAAATTAAATCACCACGCTCGCATAATAAATTAAAAACGGGTTCATTTTCTAGGTTAAACCAAAACAAACCTTGTCCATCAACGAAAAAGCGAATCTCATCTTCGGAATGCGTATGTTCTGCTAAAAATTTAGCACGAATAGCCTCATAATTTTCTGTTAATGAGTTAATCGTGATCACATCTGCAGTTTTGTACCCTCCTTTTTCCATAAACGGGTCTAAATCTTTTGCATATGCTTGAAGTATTTCATCAGGTGTTGCAGAATCTTCAAAATTCACATCACATTCCCATTGATCAAAAAATACTCCTCGCGCATTAAAAAACTCTCTAATCTCTATTGGATTAGTAATTTGTATGTTTTTTTCTGGAATAGATAAAATCGCCATAATTACTTTTTTTCTGCAAATGTAAATTATTTCCTACTAAAACTATATGATAAATATTAGTTTTTATTGAAGTTTATATGTTTATATTCACCTTCAGCTGTTTCAAGTCTTAATGTATATTGACCAACGACTAATTTTTGAACATTCACTTTTGCTTCTTTTACGGAAATATTTCCTTCTAATACTATTCTTCCAATTGCATCAAATATTCGATATTGACTAAATTGATAGTTTTCTTGACTTATATTTAATTCGTTAATAACTGGGTTTGGATAAATTTCAACTAATTCATCTGAAACGTTTGAAATGGAAGCACAATTATTTACTTGTATCGATTTCACTACAGTACTTGAACAATTATTTTCTGTTACAGCATAAGTAAATGAAACTTGTCCCGCTGAAATTGCATTTACTACTCCATTTTGATCTATCGTTGCAATCGAATTATTTGAAGAATTCCACACACCTCCAACTACTGTAGTTCCAACATTCAGAGATTTTCCAATACAAAGGTCTGTTAAATTTAAGATAGAGCCTGCGTTAGGAATTTTATTTACTACTACAGTTAATGTGGTTGTATTAGCACACTGATTTTGGTCAGGTGTGAAAGTATATGTTGTCGTTTTGGTGTTATCTAATACTGGTGACCAAGTTCCTGTAATATTATTTAAAGAAGTTGTATTTAATTGATTCAAATTTGTCCCCTCACAAATTGCATTTATTGGATTAAACGTAGGATCAAGTTTCGCATTCACAGTAATTGTTTGCGTCGTTGAAATTGCACATTGATTTTGATCAGGAGTAAAGGTATAGGTTGTAGTTTTTGTATTATCCAATGCAGGAGACCAAGATCCTATTACGTTTTCGTTTGAAGAAGTTGGTAAAGCATTTATAGACTGTCCAATACAAATAGAATTATTAATATTAAAGGTTGGAGTAAGCGGAGTTGAATTTACAGAAATTGTCAAAGATGTAGTATTTGCACACTGACCATTGGATGGTGTAAAAGTATAGGTAGTTGTTTTTGTGTTATCCAACGCTGGAGACCAAGATCCAGTAATATTATTGGTAGATGTTGTTGGTAAAGCAACTAAATTACCACCAGAACAAATCGGACTAACTGAATTAAACGTTGGCGTAACATTTGGAGTTACTGTTATACTTAAAGTAGTAGTATTAGCACATTGTCCTTGAGCAGGTGTAAATGTATAAGTTGTCGTTTTTGTATTATCCAAAGCTGGTGACCAAGTTCCAGTAATACTATTAGTCGAAGTAGTTGGTAAAGCAGCTAAATTACCACCCGAACAAATTGAATTAACTGAATTAAATGTTGGAGTTGCTTTAGAATTAACAGTAATACTTAAAGTAGTAGTATTAGCACATTGTCCTTGAGCAGGTGTAAATGTATAAGTTGTCGTTTTTGTATTATCCAAAGCTGGTGACCAAGTTCCAGAAATACTATTTGTAGAAGTGGTCGGTAAAGCTGACAATGTTGCTCCTGAACAGATTGCATTCACCGATGTAAAAGAAGGAGTTACAATAGGATTTACTGTTATACTCAAAGTAGTAGTATTTGCACATTGTCCTTGAGTAGGTGTAAATGTATAGGTTGTTGTTTTTGTATTATCCAACGCTGGCGACCAAGTTCCTGTAATACTATTTGTAGAAGTAGATGGTAAAGCTGACAATGTTGCTCCTGAACAAATCGCATTCACGGATGTAAAAGAAGGAGTAACAATTGGATTTACTGTAATACTTAAAGTAGTAGTATTTGCACACTGTCCTTGAGTTGGTGTAAATGTATAGGTAGTTGTTTTTGTATTGTCCAACGCAGGCGACCAAGTACCTGTAATGTTATTAATAGAAGTAGTTGGTAAAGCAGCTAGTGAATTTCCTGAACAGATAGGACTAACAGAATTAAAAGTTGGTGTTGTGTTTGAAGGTAATTGACTTATACTCCCAGTAACAGGGCTAGATACACAACCACCTACATTTTTAGCTGTAATGCTATATGTAGTCCCAGGATTGAATGAAAAAGGAGTAGTATATGTATTGTAATTCACTCCATCGGTACTAAAGGTTAAACCAGAAGTTGAAGATTTAATACTAACACTGGCAGTTGGTGTTTGACAACTTGGTTGTACAACTGAAACAGTTGGTGTAGCAGGATTTGTACAACTTACTGATTTAAAAACTATACCATAATCTTCAGCTTGTCCGTATTCTAAAGCAGTACATGAGCCTGGAGCAGTATTTAAAAAATCAGTAATAACTCTCATTCTTAATATTTTATCCTTAGTAGGATTGGCTGGTGTAGTAATTGTTCCTGTAAACGACGTTTTAGCATTAGCTGGGGAGAAAACAGTTTCTCCTGCATCTGCAAAATCTCCATCGCCATTATAATCAATATATACTCTTAACCATTGACTATTCGTACCATTAGTCCCAACTGTGACTTGATAATTAGAACTTGTAGATAAAAAAGTGATATTAGAGCAAGAATAATCAAGATAGGCAGCATCATCATATGCTGACGTTTTAGCTAAGTCATTAAATGTAAATGAAGTTATTCCAATACCACCCGCTGGAGATTTTGATCGAGTAGAATTACAAATAGCTGAAGGAGCTGCATATGTAGTTATATAGGATGTTTTAGTAGCAGTAGTACCTGTTCCGTTGCTATTTGACGCAACTAAAGTAACTGTGTAAGTTCCAGGCGTTCCAAAAACTACAGATGGATTTTGACTAGTTGAAGTTGCTGGTGTACCTCCCTGGAATGTCCAATTCCAAGTAGTTGGATTTAATTTAGACTCGTCTGTAAAACTGATTGTAGAACTTGTACATGCAAATGTAGATGATGCACTAAAATTTGATAAAGGTGCACCAGTTACTGTCATCGTAATAACATTTGATTTTGCTGGAGAATTTGTAACACCACTTAAATTAGAAATTAAAACACAGTATAGTTGATCTCCATCTAAAAGTGTACTTGACGTATAGGTAGCATTATTTTGACCAGAAATTAATTGATCATTTAAATACCAATTATAAATTGGATTTGCTCCTCCGTTAGTTGGTGTAGCAGTAAACGTGGTACTAGTTCCATAGTTTATAGTCGAAGAAGGAGATGCTGAGATAGATACTGAAGCAGCTTTACTTGAAATATAAACGGTATAATCTTCTACATCACCAACAAACATGGAAGCTGAACATGACTTTTCTGCTGAAGTTAGTGTATTCGCCTCACCATAAACTCTCATTCTTAGAGGCTGATCAGTTGTTGCATTATTTGGTATGGTAACTAATCCAGAAACTGTTCCGGTAGAATTTGCAGCTACTGAACCAGAATAAATTAATTCTGAATTTTCAAAAGTACCATTGTTGTTATAGTCGATATAAGCTTCGACGTTTTCTGGATAATTAGGTGCAGCCCTTAAACTCGCTGAGAATGTATATTGATTTCCCGGTTTCACAATTGTTGACTTAGAACAAGTAAAGTCAGTATATCCATAATTAATATAACTATCCGTTGTATTATAAATCGTATTAAAAGTAACATTATTAACTGTATACCAATAGTTTCCATTATTAGAACTTGTAGGTGTACAAGCAGCTAGAGGAGATGAACCAACAACAACTATCCCTTTTTTTGTTAAATTATAAGTTCCTTGAAGTGTGGTTACCGCTAAAGTAACATCATACACTCCTGAATTAGATAAAGTAAATGTTGGTGTTTGTTTGGTTGAAGTTTGTGAATTATTTCCTGAAACTATGGTCCATAAATAACTGATATTTGACCAAGGATCTCCGTCTATATATGTATTTGGAATACAAGCAGATTGATCATAAAAGGTAACATTTCCTCCTGAACAAATAAAATCGACACTAGAAACAAAATCTAATTGATCAGAAACTACTGGAACCAAAGACATATTTCCATTTGATTCTAAAAAAGAAGATCGATCAGTGGTTAGTGCAGCTAGCATACGAACCTTTTGTCCAGCGGTAAATTCATTCGCACAAACATCTGACGAATAATCCATATAATTATGAATAAAATTCGTAGTCGAAGAGTTATTGTCACAAGCATTAGTTCCTACAACACAGTCACTGCTACTTCTTTTATGAGGAGGAGTATCACACACCTTATCTCCATCGGAAGAACAATTTGCATTCGACGGACACTGAGCGTTCCCATTTGAATCTTGATCACCTTCGAAAGTATGATATAAATTAAATGCATGACCTAACTCATGTGATAATGTGTTACTTCTGGTATCTTTAAAACTATTCACCAAAATCACTGCACCATCTGCAGAAGTTCCATGACTTGATGAAAAATATGCATACCCCTGTACACCAGCCCCTCCATTATTATTGTCTATTTCAGAAACTAACCAAATATTGTAATATTTAGTTTGATTCCATGAAATATAAGACTTTAAAGACGCATCAGAAATCCCTGACGTTGATCGTTTAACCCCATCAGACATGTATAAAGCATCTTTTGACATATCGATACGATTAATCCCTGAAGTACAATTATTATTTGGATCACGAACAGCTAAAGCAAATTCTATCGTAATATCAACACCATTCCCGTCTCCATTTGTACCAGGAATTTTTCTATATTTCTCATTTAAAGCTTTTATTGCATCTTTAATTTGTTGGTCAGTTATGGCTGTTATCGCTCCTCCAGTTTCCATAACATGTACAACTACAGGTATTTTATATACACCTCCTCGTTTACGATATGATTTAGAAAAATCTTGGTATTTAACTTCAAATGCATCTAAGTCTTTCGCATATTGGGGATTGTTTTGAAGTAACTCCCTGTGAATCTGATCAAATCCACATGTTTTTTGTGCTTTTACAGTAAATAAAAAAGCAACAAATAAAGACAACAATAACTTTTTAATCATAAAAAAATTTTTTAACTTATAAAAATAACAAATAAGTAATAGTGACAATATATTTATCAAAGAATTTGAATATCAAATCCTTTTTTAATCTTCAAGACTTATTTTCTGATCCATGTATCGAACTTTCTGTGAATTTTAGGGACAAAAATTCCTATCAATGGAACTAAGATCAAAGTTAAGACTAAGGTCTTTATTAATTGATGAGCATCTTTAACTAACGGAAAAACAGTGATAAAAAGGATGTTAATTACTGGATAAACGAATAACCAAGTGATTAACATTAATTTCCATTTTTTTGGAGTAGCCATATTAAATTATGAATTAGAAGTTATGATTTATGCATTTGTCAAAAATAACAAAAGGGATGTTTATTTAACATCCCTTTTACCTAATCATAAAAATATGTAATTATTTAATCAAATCCATTTTAATCATCATATCAAGTTTGTCTTTGATATAAATTTCTAGAAGGAAAGATTTATCTTGCACTTCAAAGATTCTGTCTGTATCAAATTGAAAAGCTTTCACACCATTTATGTTTGTTAGATCAAGAATAGTATGTTTTATAACTTTTCCTGAAGCATCATCAATTTGATAAGCTGTTAGGTAGCCACCAAAACCACCTTTATGAGGTTCAGCTGGTTGATCTAACATTAAGTTTGCATTTTTTCTATTATCAATAAATAAAATATAGTGAGACGATTTTCCTTGAATAAAAGAAATACCTAAACTTGAAAAATCAGATGCATTTGCAAACAAACAAGCTTGATTTTTTGGCATTTTTTCAGACCAAACAATTTTACCCGAAGGATCGATTTTTGTAACCACCATATCACTAAAATGTGCCACCATTTCTTTGGAAGTAAACCACAATTCAGGTTTTACATAAAATACTTCACCAACGATAATAATACTACCATCAGGATTAAGTACAAATTTTCTTAGGACTAAGTCATTGATACCTGCTTTACCGTCAGCTTCTTTTTTATCTGCTTTATCTTTTAATCTATCTGACAAGTATTTTTTAATTAATTCGATAGAAAAAGGGTAATCGGTATCTTTTTTTAATGCACCATCAACATCTGTTTCAAAAATGTAAATACCATTTACGTTACGAGTTAAAGACATAGTACCCGTCCAATCTACTTTTGCTTCAATTCCGTTTGAATAATAACCGGCAGCTAAAATTGTTCCTTGGGGAGTTTCTCTAAGATCAAATTTATCAAACGAAAGTCCTTTTTTTACCGGTAATACTTTTGTTTTTAGGTCATTTTTTTCAGAAATTGCAATTAATTCAAATGATTTATCGGTATATAAAAAAGAAAGCATAAATACGTTTCCATCTTTATTAATTGTATAAGCAAGATTACCCATCTCTTTTTCTGTATGTGGCATTTTAACCTCTTTACCCCACAATTTATTCATCGAATTATTGAATACATAAAACCCTATTTCATCGTAGTTTTTAGCATCGCTTTTTTCTTTCGGCTCGCATCTATATTGAATGAGAACTTTAGATTGATCAAACGAGGAAATTACATCAAATTTTGGCACTTGTTCCATATTAAAAATATTTCCACTCATAATTTTTTTTCTGATAGGAACTACTTCACGGCTAGTTGTAAATAATTTTTGAATTGGTTTAAAAGTACCTGTTGAGATATCAATTTCTCTAGAGTAAACTGAAAAAGTTCTTTCTTTTTTATTGAATGCTTCAGATATGTAAAATAATTTATCGTTTACTCTCAATAGTTTTTGAGCTTTATTATACTTTGGAAAGTCGACATACTCTTTTCTGCCTTCTTCCTTCATCGCAACACTATTAAATAATTGGATAATTACTTTCTCACCATCTGTTTTAACAGAGATCGATTTTCCATTTCCAACACTAGTATACTCTTTAATCGCAGCATCAACAACTTGAAACGGTTTACTAGAAGTTACTTTAAAATTTTGAGAAAAGGTCGCTTGATTAAATGCTAGCGTAGGGACTAACATAATCAACGTCAATAATTTTATTTTCATTTTAAATATTTTTAGTTGGCTCAAAGATAATGTTAATAAATTAAGAGAAGTAAAAAACATGAATACCGAATACTAATTTCACATTAAGAATAAAACAAAGAAACCACTTTCATTATCTCTAAAATTTGCCTCAAGGATTTTTCTGTATTCGAATTTGTAGAATTAAGTTTCTTTATTATCTTTGCACACGATTTACCGAGAGGTAATACCGGTCCTATAGCTCAGTTGGTTAGAGCACCTGACTCATAATCAGGTGGTCCCTGGTTCGAGCCCAGGTGGGACCACGTTAATAATCAAAGCCTTACAGAAATGTGAGGCTTTTTTGTTTTATTCTTGTAACACAATATTATGAACTCAACCCCAAAAAAACACCTCTGGCTCATCGTTTGTATCACCATTTTAAATGCATTGGGAATGACAATCGTTTTGCCTTTGTTTCCGTTTTTATTGAATGAATATGTTTCAAGTAAAGAATTACCAAGTACAATGGGTGCATTGGTTTCGGTCTTTGCTTTATGTCAATTTTTTGCGGCTCCTATTTTTGGTGCACTGAGCGATCGATTTGGTCGAAAGCCAATTTTGATTTTAAGCTTACTTGGGTCTGCTGTTGGATATTTACTCTTAGGCTTAGGAGGTGCTTTGTGGATTTTGTTTTTAGGGAGAATCATTGATGGGTTAACTGCAGGAAATCAAAGTACTTTATTTGCTTATGTTTCGGATTGTACTGAACCCGAAGAGCGTGGAAAATGGTTTGGTATTTTAGGTGGTGCGATTGGTATTGGTTTTATGATAGGACCTGCTATAGGAGGTTATTTAGGAACATTTTCGATCACTTTACCATTTTTTACTACAGCAATAATAACAGTAATATCAATGGTTTTTACTTGGTTATTTCTTACAGAATCTTTAAGTCAAGAAAAAAGAAATCAGCATATTACCCTGAAAAGCATGAACACTTTTTCTCATTTCAAAGAAGTTTTAATTATCAAACAAGCAAAAAATTTAATCGTAATGGGAGCTTTTTTTTATTTAGGTTTAGGAATTTGGCAGTTTAATACGAGTATCTTTTTGAAAGAAATTTTTCATTGGGGACCTAAATTTATTGGTAGTGTATTTATGCTAGTAGGGATTTGTGATATCCTTTCTCGTGTGATTTTACTTCCTCAAATGTTAAAAAAATGGTCTGAACAAACAATTGGAAAGATAGGTTTAGTAGGATTAAGTATAGGCTTAGGCTTCTTGTTTTTAAGCTCTTTCCATCAATCAATCTATTACATTCCTTTGGCGGTTGCATTAATAGTCCTAGGAGAAGGATTGTTTGATCCTTCTTACAATGCTAAACTATCGATGTCAGTAGATGAAAGTAAACAAGGAGTTTTACAAGGTACAAATCATAGTTTACAAGCGCTTTACCGAGTGATTGTTCCCTTAGGTGCAGCATTAATCTATTCAATCCACCCAGGAGCTGTATTTGCATTAGCTTCAATATTAATGATTTGCGGCTTAATTCTTTTTACTAAATTGAAGTAATAAAAATCTTTCCAAAACGAAAAGTATTTAACCTTTAATGTTTTGATTTAGTTTTATACTTTTGTCCACAAGCAAGCCAAGCTATCGCCTGAAAAAATGGAGGAAAGTCCGGGCAGTACAGAGCACCGTACTTCCTAACAGGAAGGCTCGATTTTTCGAGACAGAAAGTGCCACAGAAAGGAAAACTACCGGAAGTAATTTCGGAAAAGGTGAAAAGGTGGAGTAAGAGCCCACCGGGCTTTTGGTGACAAAAGTCGCAAGGTAAACCTTACGGACTGAAAGACCATGTAAACCGTGGATTCAATGAAAATTGATGAATAGCTGCTCGCTAAACACGGAGGGTAGGTCGATGGATTCTATGAGTGATTATAGAACTAGATAAATGATAGCGCATCTTCGGATGTAACAGAACCCGGCTTATGGCTTGCTTTTTTATTATGCAACTCTAAATGATTGTTCGCTTCTATAATTGTTGAACATTGACATTTTTTCATCAGAAGTCACAAAATAAACTTTACGCCGAGAACCATCTAAATTGAATTCGAAGCTTGTCAAGACCAAATTTAAAAAACGTTTTGATTTACATTTTTTAATCTTATTAATCGGAGCAATTAAGTTTTTATTATCTGCTTTTTTAATTATCATATACTCCCCCATTATAGACAAGTCTACTATATCATTATAGATATATCTAAAAAATGCAAAAACTAGAAGCATAATTGATGTCAAAGCAAAAAGCTCAAATGTCAAACCGAAATAAAAATACATAAAAGAAAATCCAAAAAAAGATAAAAACAGGAGGTATTTAAAATAAACCACCTTTATCTTTTCTGTAATTTCAGAAGAGATATGTATTTTTTGTGTAGTCTGAGTTGCTCCCATAACAATACGCTTTTTCACATATTACTACAATAACATAAAAAGGTTGCGTTTTGTTTTTAAAAAAAATAAGTATAAAAACTAATTTGACAAAACAATAGTTTATTAAAACATTGTTTTATATCATCTTACAAAGTAAATCTTTATAAATTCTAAAAAAAATAAAAAACCATTACCTTTACAAAAAAATAGGATGATGGCAAAAAACACACAAAAGAAACAAGATAAAATTAACCAACTATTAGTCGATTTAACAAGTAATAATATTGCAAAAGTGAAAACAACGCTAGACGCATTAGAGTTAATCGGAAATGAAACTGTTATTTTTCCAATATTAAGAGCTATAAATCCATCCGAAAGTCATGATGAAAAAAATCAATTATTAATTGAATTTTTATCTACTATCAAAGATTCAGAAATAAAGGAAACAATAATTAATGCACTATCTGAAGCCGAATTTAAACCTATCAGAGGTAAAATTTTATCTGTGATTTGGAATATTCCTTTAGATTTTAGTGAATATTTGGATTACTTCGTTCGTATTGCTATTGAAGGAAACTTTATGGAATCGTTGGAATGTTTAACTATATTAGAAAATTTAGAGGGGCCATTTGAAGAGGAACAATTAATGGAAGCTCAAGTAATTCTTTCTGGAATTAAAGATCAAAAATTTGATAATCAAAAGGCTACAATAGTAAGTGAAATTGCTTTATTAATCAAAAGTTTTATTCAACGTGCGAGTGTAGATGATTTGGAAGAGTTTAATTAATCGACATGAAGATTTCCAAAATTTCATTGCTTGACTCAATATGAGTCATGTGTCCTGCATTTTTTATTAAATACATCATCGAATGTTGAGGTAATTTTTCTTGCATAATAGTTAGAGGTGCCGTTTTGTCTAATTCACCTTGTATTACAACAACCTTAGAAGGATTTTCTTTTATCCAAAAAGTGTTGTCTACTCTATCTCTCATTGCTTTTGTAGCAAACTCAATACCCTCTACAGAAAATGTCTTTGCTTCTTGAATAATCTCATTTATAATATTTTGATAATTTTCAGGATAAGAAAATAAATTTGGTATCGCTTCTTGTATAAACTTATCTTTTGCCTGTTTAATTATCTCTACTACTCTATTTCGATCCCGTTTTTTTTCTTCAGAATCTGACCAAAAGTTAGAATTTAATAAAACCACCTTCTTTACTCTAGGATTAATTTTTGCTAGTTCAATAGCAACATATCCACCCATAGAATGACCGATTACAATCACTTCTTTATCAGTAAAAGATGCTAATATTTGATCTACTTTTCTAGTCATAACTGCAATAGAAGGGAGATCGGAATCAATTTCTTTAGAATTTCCGTGACCTGGCAAATCAATAAACACTTTTTTAGCCTTCCATTGATTTAAATCCAAGTGTTTCCACATGGTTGATGATTCTAAAAACCCATGTAGAAAAACAACTAACTTCCCTTCCCCTTCTATTGAATAATGTAACATCTTATGAATTCATTATTTGTTCAATATGATCAACTTCTATCGGAATATTCGCCATTAAATTAAACGGCTTTCCATCATTAGTTACTACTAAATCATCTTCAATACGAATTCCAATACCTTCCTCTGGAATATAAATACCCGGTTCACAAGTGAATACCATTCCTGCTTGGATAGGTTCATTAAATAAACCAACATCGTGTGTATCTAACCCCAAGAAATGAGAAGTACCATGCATAAAATATTTTTTATATGCAGGCCAATCGGGATTTTGGTTTTTAATATCTGTTGAATCAATTAATTTTAATTTAATTAATTCGCTTTCCATTATTCTACCAACTTCTTTATGATATTCAGGAATTATAGTTCCTGGTACCAACATTTTTTGTGCTTCGTTTTTCACGTGAAGTACAGCATTGTAAACGGCTTTTTGACGTTCAGTAAAACGACCATTAACAGGAAAACAACGTGTTAAATCTGAGGCGTAATTAGCGTATTCTGCTCCTACATCTAATAAAATCAAATCACCATCTTGACATTGTTTATTGTTTTCAATGTAATGTAATACACAAGCGTTTTTACCGGAAGCAACAATTGGAGTGTAAGCAAATCCTTTCGAACGATTCATCAAAAATTCATGTGCCAATTCAGCTTCGATTTGATATTCCCAAACACCTGGTTTAATAAATTTCAATAAACGTTCAATACCTTTCTGTGTAATGTTACAAGCGTGTTGCATTAAGTTAAGTTCTTCATCCTCTTTCACAGAACGTATAGCATGTAAAATTGGAGCACTTTTATAAACACTATGTGCCGGATAGTCTGCTTTACATTTTTTTATAAATCGATCTTCGCGGGTTTCAACTTCTGTAACAGCTCTAAGATGCTCATTGGTATTGAAATACACACCATCAGCCTCAGACATAAGTTGATTAAATATAGTCTGAAATTGTTGTAGCCAATACACTGTTTTTACACCTGACAATTCAAAAGCTTGTTGTTTGTTTAATTTTTCACCTTCCCAAATCGCAATAGTTTCGTTCGTCTCCTTTAAAAACAAAATTTCTCGGTGTGCTTCATTTTTAGCTTCTGGAAACAACACTAAAATTGATTCTTCCTGATCTACACCAGATAAATAAAAAATATCTCTGTGTTGTTGAAAAGGCATTGTACTATCTGCACTTATTGGGAAAATATCATTCGAATTAAAAACAGCTAACGTATTAGATTTCATTTTGGCAACAAATTTTGCTCTGTTTTTAATAAATAAATTTTGAGAAAGTGATTCGTATTTCATAAAAGTCGTTTATAGATACAAATGTAGAAGTTGAAACCGAAAAGTGTTCTATATGTTGAAAAAAATACACAGTCAAAATTAGAACGTAAATAGATTACGAACTTACTCAATGAAATTTGCATTATAAATTTAGAATAACATGAAAACACTTTTAAAAAAAATTCGAATTGAAAAAATTGAATTTCAATCAAATATAAATGAAGTTACCATTAACTGTACCGTTCAAATTAACGAATTAAGCTACCAAAATGAACTTATTATAAACTATTCACAATTGAATAAATTATTAGGTAAAATACAACAGGCAACTCAAATTTTTGATATTTCATCCTTTTTTAGGGAAACGAAAATCAACGAACATGCAACTTATTATACTTTAGAAAGAGAAGATTTAGAACTTGACTCGTGCGAATTTGATGAAATTGTATCAATGTCAAACACAAAAAAAATAAGTGCTTAGACAACCAAAAATGAATATTTTCGTATTATGCAAAAGATTTAAGGCTTTTTTATATCTTTGAAAGAATATATGTAAACTTAATAAGTTCATACCATGAGAAAACTTGCATATTTATGGATTTTACCATTTGCTTTATTAATTGGTTGTATTAAACCTGAAATCATACCTGCCCCAACTCAAAAAGTTGATTTGTCAACCTATTTCAAAGGTGATATCAATGGAACAAATATCAAATGGTTACAAAATACAGATGACTATGATTGTTATCCTACCATTACAAAAACAACTGTACAAGGAACAGGACAATCTTCAAAAGCTGTTTATTATGCTGAAATGAAATCAGAATCAGTGAAAGGTTCAGTTAAAATTGGAATTGGAAGTATATTATGGGATTATAACTTAACTGAAAATCCAACAATGAAGTTGTTCAGTGAATTTATGAATCTTAATACAAAACCTAAATTTTCTACCAATGCAAGAAATGGATTCGAGGTACAATACAACGATAAATTAGGTAGAGTATGGAAATCAGATACGCTAACAAAGGGCAATAGTGTACAATTTATTAGTGTTAAACAAGAATCTGATGTTAATAATGACTACTCTAAATTTATTTGCAGATTTAATTGTAAAGTTTTTCGTACCTATGTTGAAAATTTAGACACTTTAAGAGACTCAATAGAAATCAAAAACGCAGAATTCAAAGGTTATTTCATTCGATAATTGATGAGTAGAAGCATCAAAATAGCAGTAATTGGAGATTATAATTTCACTTATAATTCACATCATGCTACAAACTTAGCGCTTGATCATGCTTCCTATTTTTTAGATGTTGAAATCAGTTATTATTGGATTAAATTACAAGAAGCCAGCCAACTTTCTACAAATCAGCTTAAAATTTACGACGGAATATGGGTTGCGCCAGGTCCATATAAAAACGAATTTTTTTTAGGCGGAATTATTGATTTTTTGATACAACAACCTCAAGCAATTTTTATTACTGGAGAAGGATATAAAACCTTAATCGATGTTTTAATTGCACGAAATAATTTAAACCTAAAAGGAGAAAAATTAATCTCAGATAATTTAGTTGAAGGTCAACAGTTTGAAGAAATTAATGTAGTACCACACTCAAAAGAATTAATTCATCTTTACACTAATCACAACACACACGAATTAACTTCTTCTCGTTATAGTTTATATCCAAAAGTACTTACTTATTTAGTTGATGATTACATTAATATTGAAGCTTATAATCAATTTGAGGAAGTAGAAGTGGTAAGTTTATCTAACAGAAACTTTTATCTTGCCTGTGGATTTTGTCCACAAATTTCTTCTACTAGAGAAATTCCTCATCCGTTGATATATACATTTATTAAGGCATGTATGCTACAGAAGGGTATCTCTATTTAATTCACTTTCATAGCCTTCGTCAATTAATAAATCAGGTGATTCAGCAGCTTTAACAGCTAAATAATCACATCTTTCATTCTCAGGATGTCCATTATGGCCTCGAACCCAATTATAGGTTAATTGAAAAGGAGAAGATACTTGTAAATACCTCTTCCATAAGTCTTGATTCTTTTTTCCTTTAAATCCTTTCTTTTGCCATTCGAAAACCCATCTTTTTTGAATAGCATCGATGACATATTTAGAATCTGAAGTGATTCTAATAGGAAATTTATTTGTTTTGAGTGTTTCTAATGCAACGATTACGGCTAACAATTCCATTCGATTGTTAGTGGTTAATCTATAACCTTGAGACAATTCTTTTATTTTACCATCAAATCGAAGTACTACGCCATATCCTCCATTTCCAGGATTCCCTTTTGCAGCACCATCAGTAAAAACTTCGATGAAAGAAGACATTATTTATTTTTGATTTTGAAGGAATTCCATATGATTTTTCATACGCTTAATCATCCATTTACGTACAAAATACATTAGTAAAGACAACCCACTAAATAAATAATACATTGACCAACGATCAAACCCTTCTTGTATTCCTTTATATGTGACAATTAAAAAAGTTAATATCGAAGCAATGAGCCAGAAATATAACATCACTTTATTATAGGTATTCATACTTTATTTTTTTAAATTAATTGTTCCTCTTGGATTTATAAATTCGTACTTTGTAAAATCAGATGTAGTTACAATTCCATCTCCATAAAATCTTCCATCTTGAGTTTTAACAACCACTAATTTTTCAGAAGTAATCGCTTGTGTACTTTGATTCCAAATCAACTCCTCGGTTTCCATTTGTTGTCTTTTATTCACATTTTGCATAACAACGGAATCACGCGCTATCATTTTTCCTTCATTTTGAATGATTTCTCCATATTTTGCAGTTAAAATGGTTTTAACTGTACCATCAGGATTAAAAAACCGCACTTTAACACCGTCTTTAAATTTAATTGTATGAACAGGCTTATAATATGATTCAGCGAGTTTAGCATTTAAATAAATTTTCGCTTGACCGCTATCAGAATAAATTAATTCTAAATTTTTTGTTCTTTCTTCAGGGGCTCCAGGAATTTCAGAAACCTTTTTAATTTCCTCTAAATCATTTTCACAAGCCAAAAGAGAAAAAAAAACGAGTATAAGTAAACTTAATTTAAACTTAATCAATTTTATTTTTTCTAAACCATCTATCATAAAAAGCAGGTGAAATAGTAATTCCTAAGCTAAACCCTAATGTTTTTTCAGAAAAATCAGTTGAAATTCCGTTATTTCTAAAACCATAACTAACAGCAAAATTTAATGATGATAACGTTCGTTGTGATAAGATAGGCATCCCGAAACCTGCACTGAAAGACTGACTTAAACCTTGTTTTCCATTCAGATCCCAAGGCAATTGAGCATATTGATATCCTACACGATATCTAATTCTAGAAAAGAATGAAATTGCTTTGGAACGATCATAAAAATCTACATGTGGAGCAAATTGTAAACCAAGTTGATAACTAGAAGTATTTAATAAATTTTCTGTAGTCAACGAAGTATATTCTTTCCAGTTTACAGCTTTGTATGACGCTAACAAAAGTATTTGTGGGATCTTTAAAGACGATCTATTTGCATATTTAGTAAAATCATATTTAAATCCAAACTCAAAATAAGAAGGATACATTATTTCTCCATTCAAGGTAGAATAATCCAATGTATCAAAAGTGTTTTCATTTTTAAAATCTGCAGCAGAAATTAAGGCTGTTTTACTTTCACCTGTAAAAGTATTATTTAATTTATATACTCCTGAAAATAAAATATTTGATGATTTATTGAAAATTAATTGATAATTAAACCCAAATTCAGGAGAAAATCCATTTACTTTTAAGGTACTTTGTTTGATACTTCCAATTTTTTCATCTTGAATATGAACAGTTTGTCTTTGTAAATTTGTTCCAAATACACTTCCTAGATTAACTCCAAAAGCTAATTTATGTTTTTCGAAATTTAACACTTTCAAAGAAAATCCAGCAAAAGCATAAGATAAATTACCAGAACCATATAGTTGAGTTGTTATCGTATCTAATCCATTCCAATTTGATTTTTGAAGATCATAACCAGTATTGGTAAAAGGTCGTAATCCAAACGCTAATCCAAATCGATTAGCAAAAGACACCCCAAAAGCAATATGACTTAAAGCAAGAGTATTATTTTTTGAAGTTATACCATTTTGCGTAAACTGATAGTTTTGAACATACCCACCAGTTGAAAAAATTGGTTGTCCGTGAGATAAAAACGAATATGATGCTGGATTGTAAATATTTAAAACCGTAGAATCAACGTAAACAGCCTTTGCATCTCCCAATGCAGTAAAAGAAGCATTCCCTGTGTAATCCTCTTCACCTAACCCTTTTTCACTCCATGGGCTTTTTGTATATTGCTGAGAATAAACAACATTACAAAAAACAAGTGCTATAAAAAATAAATTTCGTATCATAAATTATAAAGAATAGAATAAACCATAAAGAGTTAAATTCTGTTCGACAAAAATGTTGTTTTTAATTTGAAAATCAAAACAATGAGCATCACCACCCGTGACAAAAATTGTTAAACCAGGATATTTATTAGTATAATATTCTAGAAAATAATTGATTTCAGCTTGAATTCCATTCATTACGCCTGCATGAATACAAGATTCAGTTGAATCTCCGTATATTACAGCTTTTGATGTGTCATCTATAAGTGGTAAAGCTCCGGTAAATTCGTTTAAAGATTTATACCTTAACGCAATTCCTGGTGAAATTGAACCTCCTAAATAAGACTTTTCTTCATCAATAATATCGAATTTTATACATGTGCCAATGTCTAATACCAATGCTGCTCCTTTAGCTAAAGTTGCAGCTGCTACTACATTCGCTAACCTATCTGCGCCCAAAGTTTCAGGAGTTGTGTAAGTATTTTTTAAAGGTAACTCCATCGATGCGTTAAAACGTATTGGATTATGTAGCATTTGAAGTATCCAACGTGTTTCTTTTTCAGATCTCACTGATGAAACAATCGCATTCGAAAAACGATGCTCTAATAAAAAGGATTTTAATGAATTCCAATCATCACTGCCAAAATATAATACTTCTTGTAATCTATCTTCCTTAAAAACAGCTGTTTTTATTCTTGTATTACCCGCATCAACAACAATGGTTGTATTCATTTTCTATGATTTTATACAAATGTACCCTAAAAAAATCAAAAAAAAACGATAATAGTTGTAAGTAATAAATTTATTTGTATATTTGCACTCACATAAAGGGACGGGAGCGTAGCTCAGTCGGTAGAGCAAAGGACTGAAAATCCTTGTGTCGGGGGTTCGATTCCCTCCGCTCCCACAGAAAAAGGCTGATTTTCATCAGCCTTTTTTGTTTTAATCAAGTTTAGTTAATCTTTCCATCAACCCTTTATAACCTGTTAATTCCATCTTTATTGACCCAACCATCAGTTTTGTTTCAATCAATAAGGGGATTTTATTTTTATCACAAGTAATGTAAAAATTACAATCCTCCTCGTGTTTAAATACACGCCCTGTTTGAACAACTGGATTGAATAAATAACATTTAAATTTACCTGCACGAATAGTTACATTTTTAACTCCTTTATATTTAATTTTTATCGGGAAAATTTTTTCGTCTACATAGGAATTAATAGTAAAGACATCCCCTTTTTTAGCATTAGAAAAATCGAGCGTACGAGCATAATAAAACGAAGAAAGCATATCTTGCACATAACTTGGTGCGTCAGAAACTTTCTCCTTTCCATTATCAATCATATTTTTATGTTGATAAAAACGATACTCTTGATTAATCGTGTATCCACCTTCATCTACGTCTCGCTTAAAAACATGAGGAAAAATTCCTTCTTGATCAATATAGGTTTCGTACTTATCTCGCACTTTAAAAAACCAATCAAAAGCTCCTAAACTTCTACCTGTACCTACACTATGAAATACCTCTCTACCATTGATTTTTATATCTTCTTTTTTTAATTCTAAACGAGCTGAACCTGCATCTATCAAACCATAGTGAATGGTATAATCTAATTGCTCGCCTTCTTTAAAAGAAGTTTGTTCAACTTTTCTAAAAAGTGAAGAGCTATAATCTACTGGTTCTCTATAATCTGTAACTACAAAAGAAGACAATCCTATTGTTGCTAATGTAATGCAAAATATCGTTTTCATAATTAATCAATTTAATATTACAATTTATCACAAATCAAATTATGTACCAAAAAAAATCCCAACCGAATTCGGTTGGGATTTAATTTATATTTTCAAAATACGCGCCATGAAGAGGCGCAATGCTTTACGCCTCTACGAACGGCGTTTTGCAATGCGAAATTTAATCGCGTCCACTGTATAATACATCACAGGAACTAAAATGATGGTTAAAAACATTGAACTTAATAAACCACCAATTAATACCCATGCTAAACCATTTTTCCATTCAGCACCAGATCCTTTTGCGATTGCGATAGGAATCATACCAATTACCATGGCAATGGTTGTCATCAAAATTGGCCTCATACGCTCACGTACCGCTTCCAATAATGCTTCGGTTACACTTTTTCCAGATGCTTTTAAATGATTCGTAAAATCCACAATTAATATGGCATTTTTAGCTACTAATCCTAGCAACATAATCATCCCTAACATTGTAAAGATACCGATATTCGAACCAGATAAATTTAATGCCAATAAAGCACCAATTAGAGCAACAGGAATTGAAAATAGTACTACAAATGGATATATGAAGTTATCATACAAAGCCACCATAATAAGATAAACTAAAACCAAACCTATTAACATCGCAGTCCCCATTGCTCCCATCCCCTCTTTTTGTCTTTTCACTTCTCCACCCCAAATCATACGAATATTTTTATCCAAAGGCTTTTTCTTTAAATATTCCTCGATTTGTTGTGCCAACGTACCTGCAGGTGTCCCTAGAACATATGCACGAATTGTAGTTGAACTTAAACGGTTTTTACGTTCCAAAGAACCAAAACCATTTTCTACTGTAATATCTGCAAATTCTTCCAACTCCACTACATTTCCTTTCGTAGTGGTAAAACTCATTCTTCTAACATCATCTACGTTTTGTCTATCTCCTTGATTTAACATCACGCGGATATCATATTCGTTTTCTTTTTCGGAAAAATTAGATGAATTATTTCCTGATAATGCATTTTGAAGCTGCATACCCACTACCGCAATAGGCAATCCTAATTGTCCCATTTTTTCTCGATCCAACTCTATACGAATTTCAGGAGAAATATCATCTGTAGAAATCGTTGGATCTTTCGCACCTGGCATAATTAGAATAGCTTCTTTCAATCTACGTGCCTCATCCATAAGTAAGTCTGAGTCACTACTTGAAAGGAAAATTTCAATAGGTGCCTCTTCTGATTCCACCATCCCTATATTAATCGCTTTTACCTCAATACCTGCAAATTTTGTTTCGATACGTTTACGTATTTCATTCATATAATTCGCCGTAGGTATCCTATCTTGTACTCCATCTTTTAGCTTAACAGTTAATTCAGTTCTAGACTCATTTCCAAAAGAGGCAGCTCCCATACCAGCACTCGGTCCTCCTACATTGGAAAACACCATTTTTACATCAGGTTGCTGAAGAATAAACTGTTCAATTGCGTAAGTAGTAGCGTTATTTTCATTGAAAGGAGTACTCTTATCGTATTTCAATTTAATCATAAACTTACCTTGATCGCCTTGAGCAACAAATTCTTGTCCCACAATTCCTAACCCCATTACAGCGCCTGAACCAATGAATAATGCTAAAATACCTAACCCTGTAATTAATTTATGCTTTAATGCCCAAGCTACAACTTTCACATATGATTCCGTAAATATAGAAATACGTTTTTCAAACCAAATCAAAGGTAAATGCCAAATTTTATCTTTTGATAAATGGGTTTCTTTTGCAAAACGAGATGCTAACCATGGAGTCAATGTAAAACAGACAAACAATGACATTAACGTAGAAATAACCACTACAATCGAGAATTGCTGTAAGATATCAGAAATAGTACCTTGAACGAATACTACTGGTGTAAATACCACCACATCCACAAATGTGATTGCCAATGCTGTAAATCCAATTTCATTACGTCCATCTAATGCCGCTTTACGACTATCTTTCCCCATAGAGAGGTGACGATAGATATTTTCCAAAACCACAATGGAGTCATCCACAAGGATACCAATTACTAACGACATTGCTAATAATGTCATCAAGTTCAAAGTATATCCTAATAAATACATTGCAATGAATGTTGAAATCAACGAAGCAGGAATTGAAACCAATACGATAATGGCATTTCTCAAACTATGTAAAAACAATAACATTACTGCTGCAACCAAAATAATCGCTAATTCCAAATCGTGGAACACTGCATCAACTGCCTGAATGGTTGGTAATGAAGTATCTGTTGCAACCACAAATTTCAACCCTTCTTTTTTGTATTTCCCTTCTAATTCTTTGAATTTTTCTTTCGAAAGTTTCGCCATTTCCACTGCATTCGCATCCGATTGTTTTTTAATTCTCAATCCAATCCCATTTACTCCATTGTAACGGCTAATTGTCAATTGATCCGCAGAACCATCAAACACATCTGCAACATCTCTCAAACGAACAATATTTGCTCCAGTACCTGCAATTACTAAATTTTGTAATTCCTCTACAGTTTTATATTTTCCAGCTAAACGAACCATCATTTGTTCGTCTAAACTTTTTACTTTTCCTGTTGGAAATTCTACGTTCGATGAAGCAATCGCCTGGTTAATAGCAGCCAAAGAAACATTCGCTAATTTTGCTTTTTCTTTGTCAATATCCACTCGAACTTCTCTTTTTTCACCGCCTAGCACATTGATTTCAGATACACCTTCTGTTTGTTTCAACAATGGTAAAATATCATTGTCCATCAACTCAAAAAATGCACGATCGTTCATGTTTTTAGCTGTTACAGAAACTTGTAAAACGGGTGAAGCATTCGGATCTATTTTTGCAATAACTGGATTATCACAATCATCTGGCAAACTTCGCTTAATCGCTTCAATCTTTCGTTGACCTTCTTGCATTACAGACTCTAAATCCACAGAATTGTTAAATTCAAGCATGACAATCGATGCATTTTCCAACGAAAAAGAAGTCACCTCTTTGATATTTTCCAAACCACTCAAGGCATCTTCCAAAGGTTCGGAAACCTGATTTTCAACAATCGAAGGCGAAGCTCCAGGATAAGTTGTAGTTATCGTTAACATTGGTGGTGCAAAATCCGGTAACAACTGATAACTCAATTGTTTGTAACTTAACCATCCCCCACCTATCAACACCGTAAATATTACGATGATTAAGGATGGTCGTTTTATTGATAATTCGGTAAGTGTCATAACTTTCTACTTATTTCGTCATTACATTTGTGTTGTTTTGAAGGTTAATTTGCCCTTTAACAACCACTAAATCATTTTCATTTAATCCATCCACAACCTCAATAAATTCACTATCACCTGCTCCAGCAGTAAACGAAACTAATTTCGCTTTACCTCCTCTCACAACAAATACTTTCGGTTTTTTAGTTGAACCAATTAAAGCCTTTCTTGAAATTGCTAATGCATTTTTTGCTTTGCTGTTACTTAGAACAACAGAACCATACATTCCTGCCATTAATGGATTTTCTTTCGAATTTGCAGTTGTAATTTCTACTTTAAAGTTATGACTTGCATCTGCTTTAAACGAAATACTTGAAACTGTTCCTTTAAACTCTCTGTTTCCGTAAACATCTGCGTTTAAAGTTACTTTTTGTCCTACTTTGAATTTTAAAATGTCTCTTTCAGGAACTGATATTGTTAATTTCAAGGAAGAAATATCTGTCAATTCGATCAATGGTGTTCCAGCACCAATCACACTACCTAAATCAATCATTTTCTTCGTTACTACACCGGAGAAAGGTGCTGTGATTGACGTGTTTTTTAATTGTTTTTTGATTAATTTATATTGTGCCTCTGCTGCTTTTAACGCTAATTTCGTTTTTTCGCTTTGCACGCCTGAAATGGCATTTTGTTTGATTAAGTGGTTGTTTCTTGCA
Source organism: Crocinitomicaceae bacterium (assembly GCA_044370735.1). Lineage (GTDB taxonomy): Bacteria > Bacteroidota > Bacteroidia > Flavobacteriales_D > Crocinitomicaceae > CANHVK01. Next base: position 25,052 of record JBILUY010000012.1, read on the forward strand.
TCGTCATTTTTGTTCATTTCAACATTTACAGATGCACTCTCTAATTGAAGTTCTAAAATTTCATCGTCTAATTTAGCAATTACTTGCCCTTTGGAAACTCTGTCTCCTTCTTGTACATTTATTTTGATTACTTTACCAGCAACATCAGAACCAATGGTGTTTTGGCGAATTGCCTCAAACGTTCCTAAAAATGAAAAAGCATTTCCAAAAGCGTGGAATGTAGGCTTTTGTGTTTCAACTAAAATTGGAGCAAGTGTATCGTGGATATATAATTTCCCTTTTACCTCATCCTTATTTTTTTTCAATTTAAATACCCCTAAAGTAACCAATCCGAATACTAAAGCGATGATAACTATTCCTTTCTTATTCATACTACTATTATTTTATATTACCTGTGATTTTTAATAATTCTAATTCTGCCATTCTTAATTGTACATACGCCACTACTACATTCGTTTGCGCTTGATACAAATCGTTTTCACTTTTTAACAAGTCGTTTGAACTAATAACTCCTTGCTCGTAAGAGTATTTTGCTTGATTTTGTACCTTTTCAGCCAATACTAACTGTTCTTGACTGGTAACCAACGATTGTAATTGAATTTCAACTTGTTTCTTCGCATTTTCAATTCCAACTTGTAATTGTTTTTTAGCATAATCTAATTGATTATCTAATTTTTGACGAGTTAACGTGTTTTGTTTTGCTTTGTGCATTTTTTCTAGACCGTCAAACAAAGTCCAATCCAATTTCAATCCTACAATGGCACCATTAATTCCTTTTCCAAAATCACTTTCAGGTCTATAGTTATAACTATATAATGCTGTTCCATACAAAGACAATACTGGTAAATAAGCCATATTGATACCTTGACGTTCTGCTCTATTCAACTTCTGCTGTGCTTCTATCAATTTTAAATCTAACGCATTTACATTTTTTTGATCTAATAAAAGGGATTTTTGAACTACCTCTTCTTGAGCAAATTCTACTTTATCATTGATATTTTTTCCTATCATCAATTTTAAGTAGTTTTCAGTTTTTTCTTTATTTGAAATAAGCGTTTGCTCTTGATTTTTAAGCGATAAACGTGTGATATTCAACTTATCTAATTCAGTGGCTAAAATCATTTTTTGCTCATACATTGCCTGCATATTCGCATACATTTTATCCATATTGACAATGTTTTCTTTTACAAAAGCCAATTGTTTGTTTAATGCTTGCAAGTTGTAATACGTCTGAATCAATTGATATTTTACATTTTGTGTAGTTGATTCCGATTGAATTTCAGAAACTTCTTTACTAACCTTTAATGCTTTAATACCAGCATTTACTTGTGGATTGTATAAAATTTGATTTAACTGAAGTGCATTACTTAA
>JBILUY010000386.1:0-2822 GCA_044370735.1 Crocinitomicaceae bacterium
AACCAATAGTCGGAATAATATTGCAACAACTAATTCATTTAGAGATCAAAAAACTACTAATGAGGGTATAGGTTTTTTAATGATAGCTTGGGGTTTTACTTGGCCATGCCATGATCCCAATATGTGGCAAATGATAGACACCTGTCTTTTTGGGTTTTATCAGCCAAAACCTTATGATTCGCGCTATCAAAGTTACGATGGTTTTATCAAATCTTTCGGGAATAATGACCAATTAGTATGGGGTACTTATTTAGGTGATAAATACAGAGATGATGAAGTTAAAATGTGTATTTCAAGCCAAGGTGATGTTTTCTATTCTGCAAATAGCTGGTCATTTGGAACTACACCTTTAACAATGGCCACTACTTATGCGTTTCAAAAATGGCCGAATACAGAAGGCCATACCTATGTTGTTAAACTAAACCATTTCGGGCAGCAACAATGGGGCAGTTATACGGGAGGAATTTTTGGGAATTACAATATTATTAACAGTCTGAATGCGAATATAAATGGAGAGCTTGTTTTTACAGGTTGTGTAAATCCAACAACAAATTTAGCCAATGGGTCATTTCAACAGAGTTTTTGTGGGGGCCTAGAGGCTTTTGTGCAATCTCTGGCACAATCCGACTTGAATTCAATTGTCATTTCAAACCCATTAAATCCATGTGTAAATGATTCTGTCATGCTTACAGTTAGTGTTGAAGCCGGATTAACATCAGATTTTCAATACCAGTGGATAAAAAACGGCATCCCTATTGAAGGAGAAAAGAGTAATGTGCTTAAAATTGACTCAGTCTCTCAAGGTGATGATGGGTTCTATAAATGTAAGCTTACAGATAGTTCCTTTTGGTGGATAACGGATAGTATTCAATTGATTACTAGAGAATCTAACACTTTTCAAAAAATATTGCTCGTTGAAGATTTTGGTAGCATTTTATTCGTTGCCGACCTAGATAACAATCGATATTATGATTTAATTGGTGTTGATAAAATAGCGTTGAAAGGTTCTTCCGCAACAACCGTAGCAAAAATAGATTCAACTGTTTTAATTAGTTACCTCTACCCGCTCGATATCGATTATGATAATTCTGTTGATTTATTGGCAATTACAAATGTAGGCCTAAGGTGTTATCTAAATAATGGTTTGGGTGATTTTAACTGGGACTCAAGTTTTTTTATTCCAACAAACCTTGATTTATACCGTGTATGTATAGGTGATTTTAACAATGACGGTTTGTGGGAATTAATTAGTTCAACGGGTACATTTCAACTTGTTGATCGTGCAATTATTCAGGTAGGCGAAGCTTCAAGTTGTTATAATTGTTGGGTGCATTCGAAGCCTGTAGGTTGTGATTTAAATGGAGACATGAAAACAGATTATATTTACGGTCAGAATTATTACATTAATTCCGGTGCCTTAAGCTTTACTGTTGGACAGCTTGATAATATCTGTTCGTCACGTTCTATTCCGTTTGATATTGATGCTGATGGTTCGCCAGAAATCTTGAAAAATTACAATGGTGACTATAATGAAACCTGTGGTTGTGAAAGTTCATTAGATGTTTTTAAAAGAAATGCCTCCGGCGAGTATATTAAAGATACCATGTTGCTTAACTCCTATGGGCCTTTTGTTGTTGGTGATTTTAGCAATAGTGGAATGTTTGACATTATAGTAGGTGGCAATTCTTGTTATAATGGTAATGGAAATTGGCAGATTCCAGCCACAAAACAATTTGTAAATGAAAATGGACAATTCATGATTCGGCAAACCACTAATGCTCCGTTTGTAAGTGGTATCAATGAACCTTGTTCACTTGTGGCTGATTATGACACTGACGGAGATTTGGATGTTTTCAGTGGGGGTAATATGTTTGAGAATTTGATGTGCAGTTCAGCAAATACACCACCCACAGCCCCTTTTGGTCTTAATGTGGTAGTAGGCAATGACACTGTCCAGTTTTCCTGGCAACGCGCCAACGATCTTGAAACACCACCATTGGGTCTCACTTACAACCTTCGCGTGGGTACCACGCCTGGCGGTAACGACATCATGTTCTCATTGTCCGATTCAATCGGCTGGCGAAAGGTGGTTGGTGTCGGCAATGTGTATCAAAACACGGGCTGGTGGCTGCACTCCCTCGCCCCTGGCACCTACTATTGGAGTGTACAAGCAATCGATAACTCCTATGCTGGTGGCCCGTTCGCGCCGGAGCAGACTTTTACTGTACTTGGCATTAAGTTGCGTGTGTTCCCTGAAGGTTTGCTGAACATTGCAACTGGGCTACTAAATAAAACACACAATAGATTTGGCGATCAATTTGCCGGTAATGTAGCAGATATTATTAATGTTGAGTTGCATGAAGCCGTTTACCCTTACAACAGAATTGGCGAAGCTTATACTATAAACCTGATGATTAATGGGTTGGCAAATGTTGTCCCATTAGCCCCCTTGCCCGATTCGTTTTATGTGGTGGTAAAACACCGCAACCACGTTGAGACTTGGTCAGCCACACCCGTTACGTTTAATGGTGGTTACACAACCTACGACTTTACCCAACAACTCGCTTCGGCTTTTGGCCACAACCTTAAGCAGTTGGAAGGTGTTTATGGGCTGTTTGCCGGTGATGTAAACCAGGACGGTGTGGTAGATGCCCTTGATCATATATTATTAGATAACCAGTTTATCCAATATCCCTATGGCTTAGGCTACTTACCTGAAGATCTAAACGGTGACGGTATTGTGAACCTCTTTGATGTACTGATTTTAGATAACAATGCGAAGGAATTTGCAAGAAGTGTAAAGCCTTGATTTGCATCCATAT
>JBILUY010000119.1:0-8153 GCA_044370735.1 Crocinitomicaceae bacterium
CTGCAGAATCTTTTAATGCTAAAATCAAAGCTTTCAGAGCTCAATTTAGAGGTGTCAAGTCTAAATCATTTTTCTTGTATAGATTATCGAAAATTTATGCCTAATCCCCAACATTTGGGATTGATCCGAATAAGGGAACAGAAATTAAATTTACAATACCTATGGAATAGTATGAAAAACAAAAAAGCAACCTATTTCTAGATTGCTTTTGTTTCGGTAGCGAGGGCCCGACTCGAACGGACGACCTTCGGGTTATGAGCCCGACGAGCTACCAACTGCTCCACCTCGCACTGTATTCAAATAAAGTATTAAACTTTAATTGCGGTACAAAGATATAATTTGTTTCTTTGTAGTCCAAATTTATTTCAAAAAAAATAACAAAATGTCTCACAAAGCCGGTTTCGTTAATATCGTTGGAAGTCCAAATGTCGGAAAATCAACCCTTATGAATCAAATGATAGGTGAAAAATTATCTATCGTTACTTCCAAAGCTCAAACAACACGTCACCGTATCCATGGTATTGTGAACGATGAAGACTATCAAATTGTCTTTTCAGATACTCCTGGAGTTGTAAATGCATCTTATAAATTACACGAACAAATGATGAGTTATGTCGAAAGTTCGTTTAAAGATGCCGATATTTTATTATTCATCACGGACATTTATGAAAGTGAGATGAACCACAAAGAAACATTGGAACGAATTAAAAAACTTTCTATCCCTGTGTTGACTATTGTAAATAAAATGGATTTGGGTTCGCAAGAACAAGTTGAAAAAAGAATTTTATACTGGAAAGAAAAATTACCAAATGCTGAAGTAATTCCAATTTCTGCATTACACGGTTTCGGAAAAGAATGGGTGTGGCAACGAATTTTAGAATTATTGCCTGAAGGCCCTGCTTATTTTGAAAAAGAAGATTTATCGGATAGACCAGTGCGTTTCTTCGTTTCTGAAATGATTCGTGAAAAAATATTTTTGTTTACAGATAAAGAAGTTCCATATTGTTCTCAAGTGGATGTAAATACGTATGAGGAAGAGGAAAATATCATCCGAATTCGTGCTACGATTGTAGTAGAACGAGATTCTCAAAAAGGGATCATTATCGGAAAAGGTGGGGATATGTTAAAGAAAATCGGTCGTGAAGCGCGTAAAGACATTGAAAACTTCGTTGGAAAACAAGTATTTTTACAAACCTTTGTGAAAGTTGACAAAGATTGGAGAGAGTCCGAATTGAAATTGAAGAAATACGGATATTAAATAATGATGAATGTTGAGTTATTAATTATTAATGACTTATCATCAATAAAGTAAAAAAATGAGTAATATAATCGCAATAGTTGGTCGTCCAAATGTCGGAAAATCAACATTATTTAACCGTATGACGGAATCGTCAAATGCCATTGTAAAAGAAATCAGTGGGGTTACACGTGACCGTTTGTACGGAAGAGGAGAGTGGAATGGGGTTCCTTTTTCAGTAATTGATACAGGTGGGTACGTTCACGGTTCGGATGATATCTTCGAAGGTGAAATCCGTAAACAAGTAAAATTAGCTATCGATGAAGCTAACGTAATCATCTTTATGGTGGACGTTACTACTGGAATTGTGGATTTAGATGAAACGGTAGCTGCTATGCTTCGCAAATGCAAGAAAAAAGTATTCATTGCAGCAAATAAAGTAGATAATACACAACGTTATGGTCTGTCTTCTGAATTTTGGTCTTTAGGTCTCGGAGATGTATATGATCTTTCTGCAACAAATGGAGGTGGAACAGGTGAATTACTTGATGATATCATTGCGACATTTGATAAAAATGCAGAATTAGAAGATGAAGAAGCTTTACCAAGAATTACAATAGTTGGTAAACCTAATGTGGGTAAATCTTCCTTTGTAAACGCAATTACTGGTCAAGAAAGAAATATAGTAACGAATATTTCTGGGACTACTCGTGACGCTATCAATACAAGATATAAAGCATTTGGTTTTGATTTTGTGCTAGTTGATACTGCTGGTTTACGTAAACAAGCAAAAGTTACTGAAGATATCGAGTATTATTCTACATTACGTTCGGTAAGAGCGATTGAGAATTCGGATGTTTGTGTGTTAATGATTGATGCAACAGAGGGTGTTCAAAAGCAAGATTTGAATATCTACTACATCATTGAAAAAAACAATAAAGGTGTTGTTGTATTAGTGAATAAATGGGATTTAATTGAGAAAGATCACACAACTATGTTGGCTTTTGAAGAGCGTATTCGTGAACAATTAGCTCCTTATAATGATGTTCCAATCATCTTTACTTCTACAATAACCAAACAACGTATCCACAAAGCATTGGAAACAGCGATGGAGGTGTATAACAACCGTATTACTAAAATCCCTACTTCCGAATTAAATGATTTGTTATTGCCGATTATTGAAGCTACACCGCCACCATCTGTGAAAGGGAAATATGTAAATATCAAATATGTTACACAATTACCAACACATGCTCCGGCATTTGCATTTTTCTGTAATTTACCACAATACGTTGCTGAAAGCTATAGACGATTTTTAGAGAATAAAATTCGTGAAAATTACAATTTTACGGGAATTCCAATTCGTATCTTTTTCAGAAAAAAATAAGCCGATTTTCGAATTAGTTGAATTTCAAAATATCGATTTAATAATGTACCTTTGCAAGAATTTGTAAAGGTATTTTTTTATGAAATAGCCATGATTTCAATCTTAAATTTGAAGGTGATTAATTTGGCTTATTCCATATGACATTTAGAAAACAAAACACTTCCATATGAAAAAAGTATTAGTTATAGGCGCAGGAGGACAAATTGGAACAGAGTTGGTGATGGAATTGCGTAAACGTTTTGGTAATCAACAGGTGATTGCTGCGGATGTGAAAGAAGAGTGTTCTGAAGCGTTGCAAAATGGTCCTTATGTAAAAATGGATGTCCTAGACAAAGAGTTTGTAACTACTTTTATTAAAGAAGAAAAACCAACAGATGTCTATTTATTAGCTGCTTTACTTTCTGCAACAGCTGAAAAACATCCTGAATTTGCTTGGAGATTAAATATGGAGGGTTTATTCACAATTCTTGATTTAGCAAAAGAAGGATTTATTCAAAAAATATTCTGGCCAAGCTCAATTGCTGTTTTTGGCCCAACAACTCCAAGAGATTTAACCCCACAATATACGGTAATGGAACCTACCACAGTGTATGGTATTTCTAAATTAGCTGGGGAGCGTTGGTGCGAATATTACTTTAACAAATTTGGTGTAGATGTTCGTTCTATTCGTTATCCTGGATTAATTTCATATACAAGTTTACCAGGTGGAGGAACTACAGATTATGCAGTTGATATTTTTTATCACGCAAAGAAAACAAATTCCTATACTTCTTTTTTAAATGAAGAAAGTGCACTTCCTATGATGTATATGGAAGATGCTATTCGTGCGACAATTGAGTTGATGGAAGCTCCGAAAGAACAAGTGAAAATACGTTCTAGTTATAATTTAGCAGGGATTAGTTTCACTCCAAAACAATTAGGTGATGCGATTGCAAATCAGCAAGATGGTTTCAAAATTGAATATGCACCTGATTTTAGACAAGCAATTGCTGATAGTTGGCCAAATTCGATTGATGATACAGCGGCTCAAACTGATTGGGGGTGGAAAATGAAGTATGGTTTGACAGAAATGGTGAAAACTATGCTCGAAAATGTTGATATTTCTAAACTAAATTGATATTTTTACCACAATACATTTTAATATATTTGCGTAGTTTTTTATTTGATGTTTAAAAATAGACACATAGCATTCATTCTAATTTGCATTTTAACAATGTCAAGTGGTGAAATCTATGCACAAAAAACAAACAAAACAGATAAAGACGGAAAAAAACAAGGGAAGTGGATTTATTTAGGTAAAGATCGTCCGGAAGCTGGATATCCAGATAATGGTAAAATTGAAGAAGGAACCTACCAAGATGATCGTAAGGAGGGTTTTTGGACAAAATATTTTACAGACGGAAAAACACCTAAATTAAAAGGAGAATACGAAAACAACAGACCTAAAGGTAGATATACAAAATACCACGAAAATGGTAAAGTAAAAGAACAAGGTACCTTTGAACGTGACAAATATCAAGATACTTTAAAACGCTTCCACGAGAATGGCGAGTTAGAATATGTTGCTTATTATAACGAAGAGGGAAAAGAAGATGGTGCAGTTACTTATTATTATGCAAATGGTCAAGTAGAATTCGAATATATTTCTAAAGACGGAAAACCATCCGGAAAAGCGATACGTTATTACGAAAACGGTGATATTAAAGAAATATTAAACTTTAACGCAGATGGATCATTAGCTGGTGAACCAATACAACGCAAAATGGTACATCCACCAGTAGTTGTTAAAGATCCGGGTGCATCTAATGAAACTACCAAAAAAGTAGTCGCTCCTAAAACAAAAGATGGTCAGTTTAATCCGAATGGATACAATAAAGTCTACAATTCTAATGATGAGTTAGAACAAGATGGTGACTTTAAAGATGGTAGATTATTCAATGGTAAAATGTATGTCTATGATTCAGACGGTTTATTATTGAAAGTAAAAATCTACAAAAACGGAGTTTACCACTCTGATGGACAATTAGATTAATTAGAGATAATTAAATCTTAATTGTTTTCTTTCCTCCTTTTGAACCTTTATCTGATTTTTCTCCACCGTGTTTTAAATGTAGGTCGTAGATGATTCCATCAGATAATCCAATTTTAGGAACAGCAAAAGAAGTTACATTTAACTCTTTAAAGATATAACTGTAAATATCACAAGCTGGTATGATAACATCCGCTCTGTCCGGTTTTAACTGGAATTTCTCCATGCGATCTTCTAGGTTGTATTTAGAAAGTTCATCACGTAAGGAAATCATATCTTTTACTTGAATATTTTCTGACTGTTTTACACCAAGAATTTTGTGGATTTTATTAATGTTACCTCCTGTAGCAAAATAATTATGTGGAATGCTTTCGTCAATATTTAAATGAAGCCAAGAAGCAATTTCATTCCAAATAGTCGAATTTGTTTTTCCTTTTAAAGTTCTAACAGTTCCAATTTCAAATGATCTTGCAGCTACTCTTTCACCTCTTTCAAACACACTGATTTCAGTACTACCACCTCCAACATCAATCACAATAAATGGGGTGGTTTTATCAAAATCTAACAAAAAGAAGGTTCCAAAGATCAATCTCGCTTCTTCTTCACCTGAAATTACTTCGATTCTAATATTCGTTTCTTTAGCAATTGCCTTCACTACTTTATCTCCATTTTTAGCTTCACGCATTGCAGAAGTTGCACAGGCACGCATTTCTTTTACATCAAAAATATCAGCAATCAATTGGAATGCTTTCATTGTTTTGATGAATTCATCTTGCTTTTTAGGTGTAATTTCACCAAAATCAAATACATCACCTCCTAAACGTAATGGAAGTCTAGTATAAGAAAGTTTTTTGATGTAAGAATGTCCATCATCTTGACATACTTCACCAATTAATAAACGCGCAGCATTTGTTCCGATATCGATTGCACCAAATTTCATTTACTAACGAATATTCTTCAAGTACGAATATAACTAATTTGATTCACCTATCTTTGAAAAAAAAGATTAGATTTTGGATTTTACTTCATATGGGCTCGTTGGTTTATTTTTAGCAGCATTTTTAGCAGCTACTATTTTACCTTTTAGTTCAGAACTTGTATTAATTTATTTTTTAAGCCAAAAAATAAATCCTTGGATGTGTTTTTTAACTGTTTTATCAGGAAATATTCTTGGAGGAACAACCAATTACTGGATTGGTAAAATAGGTAATCCATTGTGGTTGAAAAAGGTAGGGGTAAATGAAGTGTTGATTTTTAAAAGGCAACATTGGGTCGAAAAATACGGTGCTTTTTTAGCTTTTTTTTCTTGGGTTCCAGTTATTGGCGATCCCTTATTAGTGGTTTTAGGTTTTTTTAGAAGTAAGGTATTTCAAACGCATTTATGGATGATACTTGGAAAAACACTTCGATACTTGATAATCATACTTGGATATCTAAAATGGTTTTCTTAATGATATAAAAATCAAATTTTTGAGAGTAAAAATGAAAATACCTTTCATTTCAAGAATTCAAAAGATAAAAAATAGGTAAATTTGAACCAAAATTGAAAAGGTGAATTCCACAACTATTGATACAACTAAAAAAGAAAGTAAGTTTAAATCTTACCTAGTTTTTACAAAATTTAGATTATCTGCTTTAGTTGTTATTTCAGCATTATCTGGCTATTTATTTGTTGTTTTCAGAGCAGGTGCTTCTGTTGATTGGCAAGTGATTTTCAATTTAATGGTGGGTGGTTCATTGGTTACTGCAGCATCAAACGGTTCAAACCAAATCTGGGAGCGTGAACTAGATCTAAAAATGCGTCGTACGCAGACGAGACCTTTGCCTCAAGGGAAAATGACTGTCAAAGAAGCGTATGTTATTGTAATTCTTTGTTTAGTAATAGGTACTTGGTTGTTATTTAAAATAAACTTTTTATCTGCTTTACTTGGTTTTTGCGCCTTTGTATCTTATGTGTTCATCTATACTCCAATGAAAAGGGTTTCTCCGTGGGCCGTGTTTGTTGGTGCTTTTCCAGGGGCAATTCCCCCAATGTTAGGTGCAATAGCATACACGAATAAATTCGGTTTAGAACCAGGTATTTTATTTTTTGTACAGTTTGTTTGGCAATTCCCTCATTTTTGGGCAATTGCGTGGGTAGTTTTTGATGATTATAAAGCTGGAGGATTTTCCTTGTTACCTTCTAAATTTGGTAAGTCTAAGAATTCAGCTTATCAAATAATGGTATATTCATTGTTTTTGATTCCCTTCACATTATTACCGTGGGTATTGGATTGGACTGGAACTATTTCTCTAGTTGTAGCCACTATTTTGGGTGGATGGTTCTTTTGGTATTCCTATCGATTATTTATTACTTGTGATGATAAAGACGCTAAAAAATTGATGTTTGCATCGTTTTTTTATTTGCCTTTAATCCAGTTTTTATACGTGTTAGACTACGTTCCAATTAAAAAGTAAGGTTATGAGAAAAGATTTTAACCAAGAATTAAGTCCCGAAGTAAGGGAAAAAATGAAAAAGAATTTGGTGTATATTGCCATTTTCAGTATCGTAATGATTTTCGCTGGATTTACTTCTGGTTATATCGTTTCAATGGGCGATTCTTTTTGGGTGAAATATGCGTTGCCTACTGGATTTTGGATTAGTACTACCTTGATTTTAATCAGTAGTTTGTTTTATCATTTTGCTGTTAAAAAAGCAAAAGAGAGAAATCTAGGTGCTGTTAGGCTTTTGATGCCTTTAGCGTTACTTTTTGGGATTGGATTTTCTATTTTTCAATTTGTTGGTTATAAACAATTGTTTAGTAATGGTTCTCATTTTGTTGGACCAATCTTCGTAATAGACGGTCGTTATGGGGATTATTTTGAAATTAAATACAACGGAAAATATATTGATGTAAATGGTAATGATTATTTATATGAAGGAAAAGTGATGAATGAAAGTCAAATGACTGCTCTTCAAAACTTTGTTCTAACATTTGAAAATATTGCAAAAAACAAAGCAGGATATAGAGTAAATTCTTTATTACCAAACTTTGAATTGTACTACCAACATGAAAAAGTTTCTATTCAAGGTGGATTATTAGTTACAGAAAGTGGTAAGACCTTACAGTATACAGATGTTCGCAGGTTGCAATTTTTAGCGTGGAATATTCGCGATGGAAGGGGAGATTTTTTCCATAAAGGTCAATTAGGAAAAGATTTTCACGTGTATTATAAAGGGAGAGAGCTTCAATATAAAAACAGAGAGTTGATGTTGGGTAATAAAAAATTATCTGCACCACTTCAAATTAAGGCAAACCAATCGAGAGATACATCCACTTCATATTTATTTATAATTACTGCTTTACACTTGTTACATATTATTGGAGCATCCATTTATCTAATTAAAATGGTTGTAAAATCTTTTACTGTTCAATTGCCAATAACAACAGGAACTGAAGAAGAAATAGAAAAGCAAGAATATGTTTATTCTACTTATTCATTAAGTATGAAATTAGGGG
>JBILUY010000143.1:0-6597 GCA_044370735.1 Crocinitomicaceae bacterium
GATGGACGAACCGACAAACCACTTAGACTTGGAATCAATTACTGCATTAAACAATGGTATGCGTGATTTCCCAGGAAATATCATTTTCACATCTCATGACCACGAGTTAGTGAATACAGTAGCGAATCGTATTATTGAAATAACTCCTTCTGGATTTATTGATAAGATGATGCCTTATGATGATTATTTGGCGGATGCTCGTATAGCAGAGTTACAAGCGGAATTATATTAAGAAATTCCAACTTCCCTCCTTACCTTCGACAAGCTCAGGTGGACAAGAGGGAAGTTGGAATAAGTTTAAAACGGCTATCTGAAAAGGTAGCCGTTTTTTTGTGTTTATAAAACATCCTCCCCCTTAATCCCCCTCCAAAGGGGGAAATGTAAAAATTTCGGCAACTATTAAAATTTGTGAAAGGATTAAACTTCTCCCTTCGGAGGGAGATACAGAGGGAGGACAGGAAAAAACTATCCTACCCATAACACCTCTTTCTATTAGTGTGTATTAATTCAATAACTTTCTCAATACTTCTTTTGAGGCTCTATCGATGTTTAGTTTCTCAATTGTGTTTTTAATGATTGTTTTGTTTTTGTCTTGGGAATAATAATAGGTGATTGCTTCTTTAGTAGGTGTTGACAAGCGAGAATTACCCTTTTGTGAAGCATCGATGAGGTTGATTAAAAGTGCTTCATCGAAATAATTTAATTTTTTCAAAACAGTAATGGCATTGATGCGTGTCATAAATTCATAAGATCCGGAAACGTAATCCACTAATTCTGTTGCATATTCTTGTTTTCCTGTGTGATTGTAAGCCATACGTAACCATTTAATACGCACGTTTTTCCCGTTTGTTCCGTGAATGTCTTTGGTGATTTCCATATAAGCAGGTGTGTTTTCTGGAAAGTTTTGGTATAATTTTTCAATGACATTACCGATTTGATAATAAGAAGAATCGGTTAATAATCCTTTGTAAACCGGTTCTAACGTTGGGTGGATTGCTTTTGTTGAAATTACCACTTCTTTGCGTAATCGAATATCAGCATCAGTTAATCCTTTTTTGATTAAAGAAAGCGATTTATCATCCGTATTTTCGATGATTTGATTGATGATTTCTGCTTTGATAACATAGAATTCATTCGTATTCATGATTTTTTCAAAAAGATCTATTTTCTTTTCGAAAGAAGTACCTCTCAAGCCAACAATTGCGTCGTAGCGATCAATCATATATTTTGCTTTAAGTGCTTGGTTGGTTAATTCTTCTAATGATTTTTGGAATGAAACTGTTTTAATAATGTTACTATTTGGGTCAAATAAAACATAGTCAATAGCTTTGTTTCCTGGGTTTGGAACTACCACTTTGTGCGTTTGTTTTTCAATCCATGCTGTAACTTTATCTGAAGATCCATCTTTGTAAACTACTTCAAAAACGATTGGCATTTTAAATAAACCATTGATGTCGTTTGTGATTTGAGTTTGTTGTACAATAAATTCTGTAAAGCGCTTGTTATCTGAAGATTTTAAATCTTTATATTCTACTTTATATGCTGGTTCTCCTCCTTTGTAAACCCATTCTTCCCAAAACCAATCTAAGGACATTCCTAATTCATCTTGAAAGGCGTTAAGTAAATCTTCTGAATCTACATTTCGGTAGGCATGGTCTTTTAAGTAGCGACGAATTCCTCGGTTATATGCTTCACGACCAACCACGTACTTTAACATTTCTAGAATTTGTGAACCTTTTTGATAGACAATCGAATTAGGAACTTCGGAATGTGCTAATGGCTTTTTATCAGTTGTTGTAATTGCTGCGTCTGCTGCTTTTCTTCTGCCCCAATCAAAATGATCTTGACCAAAACATTCTCTTTCGGCTAATAAATTATAATGTGTAGCAAAACTTTCTTGTAACCAAAGATGTGTGGTGGTTCTTCCGGTAACTAAATCTCCAAACCATTGGTGAGCCAATTCGTGTGCATTCACAGCAACATAATATCCATCATTGTAACTGCGTTTATCCACGTGAAAGAAATCACCGAAAATAGTTGCTGTCGTATTTTCCATCGCTCCATACATAAAGTCTTGTACTGGAATTTGAGCGTAGGTTTTCCACGGATAAGGGAACCCTATTTCTTTTTCTAAAAAGTCGAAAATCTTTTTACTGTATTTGTATGTAGGTTCTAAACGTTCAGGGAATTCAGGATAATAATATAGATGCATTGGCACACCAGAGGATGAAACTTGCTCATCGATTGCATATTTTCCAATTCCTAACATTAATAAATAAGAAGCGTGTGGATTTGTGATTTTATAATGCCAAGTAGTCGTGTTATTAGCATTTTTTGTTTCGCGGATTTTATCTCCGTTGGAAAGCACTTTATACTCACTATCAAAAGTTACAATGACTTCTGTAATGAGTTTGTCGTTTGCTAAATCATGGGCAGGAAACCAATAACGGTTGTCATAGGCTTGTCCTTGTGTCCAGATTTGTTTGCGAGAAAGGTTTTTTGGATCGTTCCAGCCTATGAAATAAATTCCTTTTTTGGGGTTAGCTTCATAAGAAATCGTTAAACTATCTTTTTCATCCCACGTCAATTTGCGTTCAGGATAGATGATAATTCCTTGTTCTGTCGTTTTATATTTTACAGAAGTTCCATTTAATAATGCTTGGTTCACACGGATACCTGGTCCATCCAAAAAGATTGAATCTACTTGGTCTCTCAATGGTGTAAAAAAGTGTGTTACTTTTCCCTTTACTAAACCTAAAGTAGGCTCGAAATTTACCTCTAAACGCATTTGTTGGAAATCAACCGTGTGTTCTCTCGGAGTGGAAAGGGGATCGTGTAAATGACAAATAGTAGTGTTTTGCGCTAAAATTGTCGAATTGATTATTAAAGGTATTGAGAATAAAAATAGTATCGTTTTTTTCATTGTTTCGATTAAAAAAGTTCGCTTAATTGTTTACCTACTTGAGAGCCGATAGCAACACCCATACCACCCATACGTACACCGACAGCAATTCGGTTGCCTATCTTTTCTACGATTGGTTTCTTTTCGTCGCCAACTCCCATAATTCCGGCCCATCGGTGTTCGATTACAGGTTTAAAGCTAGGGGTGATAGTATTGTAAAGTAAATCTTCTAATGAAGATTGAATAGTTTCAGTTAGACCAAAATCTGTTGTTGTTTCTCCTTCAAAATCAAGGTTTCTTCCTCCACCCAATAAGATACGGTTGTCAATGTTTCGGAAATAATAATATCCTTTTTGGTAATGAAAAGTACCTTTTAAAGCTAGGTTTGGAATTGGTTCTGTAATCAATACTTGTGCTCTTGCAGGTTTCACTCTATCTGGGAAAAATTCAGTAGCCAATCCATTTGTACATACAAAAAGATGTGCTCCTTTGATTTCTCCGATGTTGGTGTCTAGCATTACTTGTTGAGCGTCTTCTTGAAAATGATTGACATTCACTCCAAACAAACATTTAATATTTTTTGAAATTGTTTTTTGATAAAATGCTTGATTAAGTTGAGAAGTGTCAATTTGTCCCTCTAGTCGATTAAAATAAGAAGTTGAAATATGATTAAATCCAAATTGATTTGAAACATTTTTATCTTCGGAATAGATGGTATCAAATCCTGTGATTTCTTTTCCTTTTTGATTTAAATAGTGGATAAAATCAGCGCTTAATAATTCTTCTTGCGGTGTGTCTGTATGGATTAAGTCCCAAGAACCGTTTTGTTGGTAGTCAAATTTTTCGGGTGGAACAATTGAAAACAAGCGTTTTAATCCATTCCATCGCATTTCTAAGGTG
Organism: Crocinitomicaceae bacterium; assembly: GCA_044370735.1. Taxonomy (GTDB): domain Bacteria; phylum Bacteroidota; class Bacteroidia; order Flavobacteriales_D; family Crocinitomicaceae; genus CANHVK01. The sequence goes on from JBILUY010000143.1 coordinate 3,803, forward strand.
TCCCAAACTTGATTTTCAGGGATATGTTGTAAGTCGTCGTATAATTCCGTTGGGCTTCCAAAACAAGCAAAACCAGCATTTTTAGAACTAGCACCTGAAGGTAAATAACCTCTTTCAAGAATTAAAATGGAAGCGTTTGGATATTTTTCGCGCAAGTACAACGCGGTAGAGTAACCAACAATTCCTGCTCCGATAACTATAAAATCGGTATTTGAAAAATAAGTTTTTCGTTCCCAGTAACTTAAATTATTAATGGATAAAGCTTGCATTCATTTTGTTTTTTTAAAGATATAAATCATTTGTTATATACGAAAATGTCATTTTGTCAGAATTTATTAATTGGCACAAAGATTGACAATTAGGAACCGTAATCATTTAAATTCAAAGTTTACGCTATGAAAAAAGGACAAATTCAAGTATCTACGGAAAATATTTTTCCTATCATTAAGAAGTTTTTGTATTCTGACCACGAAATCTTTTTGAGAGAATTGGTTTCGAATGCGGTAGATGCATCACAAAAATTAAAAGTATTAAGTTCTACAGGTGAGTTTAAAGGAGAACTAGGAACGTTAGAAGTGAATGTTATTCTTGACAAAGAAGCAAAAACATTGACTATTAGCGATAGAGGTATCGGTATGACAGCAGAGGAGATTGACAAATATATCAATCAAATTGCGTTTTCAGGTGCTGAAGAATTCGTAAAACAATACCAAGGAAAAGAAGGAGCAGAAAACATTATCGGACATTTTGGTCTTGGTTTCTATTCTGCTTTTATGGTGGCTGAAAAAGTTCAAATTCGCACTTTAGGAAGATACGAAGGCGCACAAGCTGTTCAATGGGAAAGTAATGGTACAACTGAATATACAATTACTGAAATTGAAAAAGCAGACAGAGGAACTGATATCGTTTTATTTATCACTGAAGAGTCTGCTGAATTTTTAGAAAAAGCACGTGTTCAAGGGATTTTAGATAAATACTGTAAGTTTTTACCAATTCCAGTAGTGTTTGGAACTAAAACTGAATATATTGATTCTCCTGAAGGAGAGAAAGACGACAATGGAAATGTAAAAAGAGTTCCTGTTGATGTTCCAAACCAAGTGAACAACACAACTCCTGCTTGGACAAAAGCACCAATCGATTTAAAAGACGAGGATTATAAAAATTTCTACCGTGAATTGTATCCAATGACTTTTGAAGAACCATTGTTTCATATTCACTTAAATGTAGATTATCCGTTTAATTTAACTGGTATTTTATATTTCCCAAAAATTAAGGAAAATGTAGAAATTCAACGTAATAAAATCAACTTGTATTCAAACCAAGTGTTTATTACAGATAGTGTTGCAGAAATTGTTCCTGAATTCTTGACATTATTACACGGGGTGATTGACTCTCCAGATATTCCATTAAACGTTTCTCGTTCTTATTTACAAGCTGACGGAAATGTGAAAAAAATCTCTGCACATATAACGAAAAAAGTTGCGGATAAATTGGCAGAAATGTACAAAAAAGACCGTGCTGATTTTGAGAAAAAATGGGATGATTTAAAATTATTCATTGAGTACGGAACATTGTCTGATGAGAAATTCGCTGAAAAATCTAAATCGTTTACATTAATTAAATCTACTGAAAATACATACCACACTTTCGAAGAGTATGTAGAAAAAGTTAAAGCATTACAAACAGATAAAGACAACAAAGTAGTTATTCTTTACACGCACGATACTGAAGCGCATTTTGGTTTCGTAAAAGCGGCGAAAGACAGAGGATATGATGTTGCTATTTTAGATGGTCCATTGGTTCCACATTGGATTCAAAAAATGGAAATGTCTAACGAGAATGTTCATTTCGCTCGTGTTGATGCTGATACTTTAGATAAATTAATCAAAAAATCAGACGAAATTCCTTCTAAATTATCGAAAGAAGACGAGGAGAAATTGAAACCTGTTTTTGAAGGAACAGTAAATACAGAGAAATTCAAAGTTGAATTTGAAAGTATGAGTTCTTCTGAAGCACCGATTATTATTACACAACCAGAGTTTATTCGTCGTATGATGGAGCAACAACGCACTGGTGGAGGTGGTTTCTTTGGAGCATTCCCTGAAACATACCAATTAGTTGTTAATAGCAATCACCCTAAAGTAGAAGAGTTGTTAAAAGCAGAAGATACTGTTCGTGCTGATAAAGCGAAACAATTGGCTGATTTAGCATTACTTTCTCAAGGGTTGTTGAAAGGGGAGGAGTTGAATAAGTTTATCGAACGTTCGATTGAACTAGTGTAGGTTGTTAATTTTTAAATTGATTCCCTTGCTTAAGGAAGGGTTGTGATTTGTGAAATTTATCACCTCCCTCAATCCCTCCTCAAGGAGGGAAGATTAAAAATAAAAGTATAAATGGTGTCTATGAAAATAGGCACCGTTTTTATTCATTAAAAAAGAAAGATTTTGTTTTCAATTGGTTTAGCTGTTTTAGGCTTTGTTTTAACAAGAAGTATTGCTGGGGCGTTTGTCGGTTTAGCGATTGGAGGTTTTATAGATAAATATCGAAGTATTTCGAAAAATGGAGAAGCAGAAGCTTCAAATTCTAGTGGAAGTTATCGTTCAGCGGATGATATTTTTTCGTTTTACCAACAACGTGCGTCGGCATATGATTTCCCGACAATGTTAATTGCGCTTTCTGCAGCGATTATGAAAGCAGATGGTAAAGTGTTGCGAGCAGAATTAGATTATGTTAAGTCCTTTTTTGCGCAACAGTTTGGTCCTAATTTTTCGGTGCAGCATTTACAAACGCTAAAA
>JBILUY010000211.1:0-4359 GCA_044370735.1 Crocinitomicaceae bacterium
AATTCCGTTAGATCGTATTTGTCAAGATATCCGTATGCGAACACAGGAAGAGGTTCGATTACAGTTGTTGCATTATCTTTTTGGTATTTCTAAATCTGATGGGGATGTTTCGGAAAGTGAAATACAAGTCTTATATCGAATTGCGACCATGATGGGCGTTTCTAACCAAGATTTCGAGACAATCAAAAATATGTTCTACCGCAATGTCGATTCTGATTATAAAGTATTAGGCATAGAATCAAACGCAACAGATGAGGAAGTGAAAAAAGCATACCGTCAAATGGCGGTTAAATACCACCCTGATAAAGTTGCACAACTTGGTGAAGAGTATCAACTTGGAGCAAAAGAGAAATTCCAGAAAATTCAAGAAGCATATGAAAATATTAAGAAGAGGAGAGGGATGTAATTTGAATTATGAGTTGTGAATGATTAATGATGAATTATTTTTTTTGAGCCACTTTTGTGGCTTTTTTATTTCCAAGTAATTCGCTTTCTATTTTGTGTTGTTTGAAATTGAGTTGGGATATTCATTTTGATATTTTCGGCTAATTTTTCTAAAAGTAATTCTTTTGCAAACCCTTTATGGCAGACAATGCTAATTTCGCGTGAAGGTTGGGGTGATTCAAAACGATGAATGTAATAATTATCTTCTGGATTGACAGCTAATTCTGGGATGAGGGTGTAACCTAATCCTTTTTTAACTAATCCTTTTAGTGCTTCGATGGAACCGCTTTGAAAAGCAAAAGAGAGGTGATTTTCTGTTTGATTAGTGTTTTTACAGAGTTGTAAAGCTTGTGAGCGAAAACAATGACCTTCTTCTAAAAGCAGTAACTTTTCTGTACTTAATGTATCGCTTTGAATTGGTTTAGAGAAATCAAAAGGATGATTATCTGATGTGTAAATCAAAAAAGGTTCATAATAAAGCGGTATTTCTTTGATCGTTGGTTCTAATAAAGGTGTTGCCAAAATACCAATGTCCAACGTTCCTTTTTTTAGTTCATCGATGATTTGATGTGTTTGTAATTCTTTGATGATTAACGTTGTCTCAGGATATGTTTGAATAAAATCTGGTAAAAATAAAGGCAATAAATAAGGAGCAATCGTGGGTATAATACCTATTGAATATGATCCATTCATTGATTCTTTTTCGTTAAAAACGTGATCTTTCAGTTGGTTTATTTCGAGTAAAATACTTTTGATTTTAGAAATAATCGCTATTCCTGCTTCTGTAGGTTGTAAGGGTTTTTTGCTGCGGTCAAACAAGGTAATTCCGATTTCTTCCTCTAATTTTTGAACTTGCATCGTAAGAGTAGGTTGCGTAACAAAACAATGATTTGCTGCTTTTACAAAGTGTCTGTGAAGGTCTAATGCTGCTACGTATTCTAATTGTTGAATAGTCATAATATAGATTTTGATTATGTAAATATAATAATTATTGATTTGATTGATGAGAATTCTTGTTTCATCTTTGTGTCATCAAATAATTAAAAAATAAAAGTTATGAGTAATAGAAGAGTTTTAGGAATTGGAAACGAGTTTCCAGCCTTTGAGAAAAAAGCGGTAGTTTCTATCGAGTACGCAAAAGAGTTCGGAATTGTGAATAATTTGCAACACAAAGAAGAAGGGAAGTGGTTGTTATTATTTTGGTGGCCGAAAGATTTTACGTTCGTTTGTCCTACTGAAATTGCTTCTTTTAATGATAGATTTGCAGATTTCGAAGAGCGAAACACGCAGGTTATTGGTGCTTCAACAGATAGTGAGTTTGTTCACCTAGCTTGGCGAAAAAGTCACGAAGATTTAAAAGGGTTGAAATTTCCAATGTTGGCTGACACCTCAAAATCGTTAGCAGAAGAATTAGGTATTTTGGAACAAACTGAAAAAGTAGCCTATCGTGCAACATTTATTGTGGATCCAGAAGGGATTATTCGTTGGGTAAGCGTAAATGATTTGTCTGTGGGGCGTAATGTTGATGAGGTAATCCGTGTGTTGGACGCATTACAAACAGGTGAGTTAACACCTTGTAACTGGAAAAAAGGAGAGGGGACGTTGTAATACCAAATAGAAGGGGCGCAATGCTTTGCGCCCCTTCTATTTGGTATTATTTTTCTAAAATCACTTTCAAATTTGATAATCCGATTTCAAAATCTTTACCAATCATTTCCCCCATATCAGTAAATAAATTCATCACATTCATCGGGTAGGACATATCTCCTTTGAAACCCCACGCAACTTTCGTGTGATTTTTATCAATCGCAGTTGTTGTCATATGAGCATAGTTTGTTGCTTCAATCGGTTTTTTGAAGCGTAACTCATAATCAATGTGTTTGTTTTTGATGATTTTTGTAATTTCTTGTTCTCCAGCACCTACATTATCGTTTTGACTTTTCCATCCCGAAACAAATCCAACAGTACCATCCGTTCCTTTGTAATATTTTTCCATTTTAGGATCCATGGTAGCCCATTTACTGTAATTGTTTTGATTTTTCAATTGCACTATATAATTGAAAGTTTCTTCTAATGGTTTGTTTATGACTATCTCTTTCGTGCACGAAATTTCTTTAGGAACAAAAAGCCCCAAGATAAGTACTAAACCAAGTAGGATTAAAAATACAATTGAAATACGTTTTATAATTCTCATTTTTTTGAATTTTAAGATAATTACACAAAAGTAATTAATTTATTTACTTGATAACAAATGTACTAATTCTTCTGTGTCTCTATCTTCTCCGAATAAATCATTCGTTAATAAAAGTGGACCATCTAGGTCAACCCAATCAGCTAAACCTGCGATTTGTTTAGAAGCATTATTTACCACACTGGATTCACTCATACACCCGATAATGCTTTTTAATTCCATTTCTTGTGCTCGTTTAAGGCTTTTTACACCTTCTGAAATTCCGCCACATTTCATGATTTTTAGATTAATTCCATCAAAATGTTTTACAATCTTTTCTAAATCATCATAATTCTGAAAACTTTCATCGGCTAAAACAGGTATAGGGCTACGTGCTTTTAACCAAGCGTGACTTTCAAAATCTTCTTTGTGAAAGGGTTGTTCGATATATGCTACGCCTTCATCTGCTAATTTATGGGTGAGTTTAAGTACCTCGTTTTTATCCGTAAATCCTTGGTTTGCGTCAATTGTGTAAGGTTTGTTTGTCAATGATTTAAAGGTGGAAATAATTCTATTTACCTCACTTTCATTTACTTTTAATTTGTAATATTCCATCGATGGGTTATCTTGAAACTTACGTTCCATCTCCGCATCATCAGAAATTCCAAGGGTAAAAGATGTTGCTTTCGTGTTCTGCTGAATGTTGTATTGTTCGTGGATTTCTAACCCTGTATTTGCTGTATGTAAGTTATGTAATGCGATATCGATTGCACCAATACAAAAGTAACTATCCGGAAATAAGTTTTTTAGATAATCAACGTAAGCTCCTATGTTTTCCGTACTATTTGGAAGTGGAGTGTTTGAAATCAACGTTTTAAACGTTTCTAATGTTTCTTGATAATAAGGAATAAAAACACATTCGCCCCAAGCGGTTTTATCTCCTTGACGTAATAAAACATACACATTGTCTGTACCTGTTCTTTCTGTATGCGCAATGCGAAACGGATACTTGAAATTCAATCGATAGGGAAAATAGGATAGGTAAATAGGTGCATTCATACGAAAGTGTTTTATGAAGCAAATGTAACTTATGTTGCATATCGTTTTTGACCTTTTTCGGATATTTACCAAAAAAAGGATGTTAGAAAGAATAAAACGACCACTTACTTTCCGTCGATTGCTATTTTTAGGAATGGGATTGTTTATCGGTGTATCTTCTTTGAAACAAGGAGAATGGGTTGGTATTTTGATGGGGATTTATTTTTTCTCTATGGGATTGTTTACACTTGGTTGTGCTGACAATTGTGGTTTTCCCTCAACGTCGATAACTACCGCAAATGAATTAACAGAAGAGATTGATTACGAAGAAATAAAATAGGATGCAAGCAGAATTTTGGAATACACGTTATGCTGAAAAAGCGTATGCGTATGGTGAGAAACCGAATGCTTTTTTCGCCGAAAAAATAAGTGAATTAAAGCCTTTATCGTTGTTGTTACCAGCCGAAGGTGAAGGTAGAAATGCTGTTTTTGCTGCTAAATTAGGGTGGGATGTTACCGCTTTCGATTACAGCAGTGAAGGAAAATTAAAGGCATTACAATTGGCTGATAAAGAAAATGTATCGCTTAATTATATCGTTTCAAGTTTGGAAGAAATGTCCTTTGAGCCAAATTCTTATGATTTAATAGCCTTAATTTATGCTCATTTTCCTGGAGAAGGGAGAATTGAGCAACTTCAACGTATGGAA